>DASWJH010000058.1 GCA_036397255.1 Nitrospiria bacterium | reverse complement strand
GACCTGGACACTGGGAACCTATGCGGGAGCGGGGGAGAACCGTGCCGAGGTTAGCGCCATGGGAGTTTCGGCCAAAGCGCTTTTTACCGCCACGGGTACGGCAGGCAATGCCGCATTGATCCACCCCGTGAATTTCAGCGTCTTCCGGGGGGAAGCGGGAAATGCACTGCCGGAACCGATGCAGGTCATCGTGAGTGACGACAGGGGGAACCCGGTTCAGGGCGTATCTGTTACCTTTACGGTTGTCAACGGGAATGGGTTGGTGAATAATCAAACACAAATCGACGTCCTATCCAACAGTGACGGAAAGGCCCATGTGACCTGGGTGTTGGGGCCGGAGGAGGGAATCACCAACAACCGCGTAGAAGCGACCTTTCCGAATAACCCCGGCCTTCCCGTGACCTTTGTGGCATCCGGAGTGATTGCTGGAGATTCGGCAGATACTACATTTTCAGGAATCGTATTAAGCAACACGGAAGAGCCCATCCCGGGCGTGACGGTTTCGATATTGAATACGCCATTAGAGACACAAACCGACGATCAGGGGCAGTTCCAGCTCACGGGGGTTCCGGTGGGGGCCATTCATCTCATCGTGGACGGGACCACCGCGACCATTCCGGGAACCTGGCCGACATTGGAGTTCGAGGTGAACACCATCTCGGGAAGGGACAACACCGTGGGGATGCCGATCTATCTGTTGCCCATCGATGTTCAAAATTC
This sequence comes from Nitrospiria bacterium, assembly GCA_036397255.1. Taxonomy (NCBI): domain Bacteria; kingdom Pseudomonadati; phylum Nitrospirota; class Nitrospiria; species Nitrospiria bacterium. The sequence goes on along the minus strand of DASWJH010000058.1, from coordinate 3,904 downwards.
TCAAACGGTTTCACCCAGCCAGGGGGAAAACATTCAGGTGAGCAACGTCTCGGGGTTCTCCCTAAGCATCGCACCCGGAAGCGTGACCTTCCGTGACGGATCGCAGACCGGATCGGTTTCCGTGACACAGGTCCATCGGGACAAAGTCCCCATGCCGCCTCCGAACGGATTGAATCCAAAGATCGTTTTCACCATCCAGCCGCCAGGAGCGGTCTTCGATCCGCCGGCCCCAATCTCTTATCCCAACGTGGATAATCGGTTGCCGGGGGAGATCATAGACCTGTATTCCTTTGATCACGATCTTGGCCAGTGGGTGGGGATCGGAACGGGAACGGTTTCACAAGACGGGGCTTATATCGTTTCAGATCCGGGAGTGGGAATTATCGAGGGAGGGTGGCATTTTCCGGCGCCAAGGGCGGATACCGATCAAACGAATGTTGTTGGAGATATAGAATGTGATCTGACTAAAAATTTAACTAAGGATAATGTAAACGATTGGGTTGAAAAAGCAATAGCTTATATAGGTAAGATGAAACTAAAGGGTAATGATAAACTCGCGATTGATCAAATGCTGGATGCAGTAGATAGTTTAAATATAACATACGAAACAACAGATGAGACACAATTCTGTGGAAATTCTGAACCTTTTACAATAACTCAAGGTTGTTATGAACCAAATTACCAAAATGGTCCAACTATAACGCTACGGTATGGAGATGATAGAAATAATGCCCAAGTCATGATTACTTTTCTCCATGAACTATTTCATGCATGGAATAAAAAAAGCCTCCAGGGTGACTTGAACAAAGATGGTACTTCTGTGGAAAATGGGGGAACGGGCGATATTGGAGATGAAATTGCAGATAACATTGAAGAGTTGCTGGATATAGATAAAGAACATAAAACAAAAAACACAGAAGATGATCATACAGATAATATGGGGCAAACTTTTAAAGGAGAAGCCCATAAATTTGCCTCCAAATTTGCTCCAAAATGCAAATAAAGGGTCAAAATGTATAAAAATTGCTCAAGTCAAACCGGGAAAGGTTTAATGAAAATTTTATTTTCCTGGCTCTGTTTACTTTTAATTTTATTAGTTCCTTTCGCCCAGGAGGGAACCTCAACTGTTTTTGCTGAGACCCATGAAAATTCTGAAGAAATGAAAAATTTAGAAAAAGCTCGAAAGTGGGTTAAAACCGATCCAACAGGGCGTTTTATTCTTCCTGTATCTCAAGAGGAAACAAATAAAGCAATGAAAATTTTAATACAAGGGTTAGACGCGGAAAGTTCAGAAGTGGTCCTAATAAGTGTATGCCTAATTAAGAATTTAATGAAGGAAAATAAAATCCCTGATGAACCTTTATTACAGGAAATTAAAAAAAGAATGCCACCACTTACAGTTGGAAAAGCGTCAAGCAGGAAGTTTTGTGCTAATGGGGTTTTGTGGTGGAATAAGTTTAATTCACTTCAAAGCCAGGAAGAGCGAATTCAGTTTTTAGAGGAAAGTCTGAAAAAATCTCCGGATCCTGTTTCGAGCCAAACGGGTTATGATTGGGATGATGGTTTAGAAATTTTAATCATCATTGGAACGGACGGTGCTCTAAAAGTTATTGAAAGGTTACTTAGTCATGAATTTTCGAAAGGAAAGGAGATTGATGAAAATATAATTCAGGGTTTGGAATTATCAATTAAAAGGTTTAACGAAAACTTGAAACTTAAGGATTTGAAAGGTCAAGAACGAATCGACGAGTTAAACAATTTAATTATGGACTATGGTAAGACCAGATTTTTAAATATTAATTCGACAAAGTCCTCATCAGCCTTCCCCGTTAGGGTTTTGGATAGTTTCATGAAGGACTTGATCAGGGAATTAGCTGATGAACAAAGAAAAATGTCCAACGAAGCGTTTAAGGAAATTTGGAATAGTGAAGAAAATATCCGTTTGAAATGGATGATCGAAGATATTTTATTGGAAAGAAATATCATAACGCCGGATATGAAAAAAGTAAGTCGGCCAATTGAATGACGGTTAATGATGAAGCAATATAAAAAAAAGTTTCAGGATACTCGATTTAAATTTTTAGCTATCGGTCTTTTTATTTCGATTTCTATTTTTATTTTTCAGAACACCTTTGCGGGTGAACAAGTTGGGGAATTGGGAGAAATTATTGAACCGGACTGTGTTGCCAGTGTGTTAAACATAACCGTTCCAATTGATCCTTTAAGTCCTTTTACGATTCCTAACGTTCCTGCTGATAGCGGTCCTTTAAGGGTTAGGGCCTATTGCACCAATGGGAATGTAAGTTGGGTGGGGGAGTTAAATTTGATTACACCCGTTCCTGATGGTGTAACGGAAATCGGAAGCGTGATCATGAATGGTCATTCAAACCTAATCGATTCCCTCACCCTCACTCCCTCCAAACCCTCTCTGACCGGCCTTGGGGATACCGCCCAGTTGACGGTAACCGGGACCTTTGATGACGGGACCACGGCGGATGTGACCGGCGAGCCGGACACGGTCTACACTACCAGCAATCCGAATATTGCCACGGTTAGTAATGTAGGCTTAGTGACGGCGGTTTCATCGGGAACGGTGGTGCTGTCCGGGAGCAAGGACGGAGTTCTCTCAACCTTGATCATGATGGTGTCTACCGGAACGGCGGGAGATTCAGACGGGGACGGGATTCCCGATGATTATGAAATTTCAAACGGCTTAAATCCCAACGATCCCCTGGATGCGGACTTGGACCCGGACGGGGATGGGCTGACCAACTTGCAGGAATTTCAGACCGGGACCGATCCCAACGTGGCCGATACCGATGGAGACGGCATCTCGGACGGGGCGGAGGTGGCCGGGACCAACGGTTTTGTGACCAATCCCCTCTTGGCCGACACCGACGGCGACGGCATTCAGGATCTGTTGGAAATACAGACCGGGACCGATCCCACCGATCCCAATAGCTTCAATTTGGCCCAGGCTCTTTCCTCTATTAGTGTAAGTCCCTTTAGCTTTACTCTGACCGTCAATACCATCCTGGCTCAAGAGGTGTCGAAACAGTTATCGGTTACGGGTAACCTGATCGATGGTACCACTATTGATTTAACCTCTACCGCAAAGGGAACGACTTATAATTCATCTGATCTTTTAATCTGTAACTTCGGTGCCACCGATGGAGAGGTGTTTGCCGGGCAGGACGGGCTCTGTACGGTGACTGTCTCCAACAGCGGATTCTCGGATACCGCAAGCGTGACGGTAGAAACCTTCTCTCCCGTCCCCTTATCTTTTGTGGATCTACCCGGAATACCCTACAATCTGGATGTCCAAGGCAACTATGTTTATGTTGCCGATGGGGTGGGAGGGCTGCAGGTGGTGGATGTCTCCGACCGGCTGTTTCCTCAGATCGTCAGCTCTGTCAATACCCCCGCAACCAACATTCAGGTAGTTGGGGAGAAGGCCTATTTATCGGGAGGCAGCGGAATAGGCTTGTATGTAGTGGATATCTCCGATCCGTTGAATCCACAACTGCTGGGGAGTGTGGATACACCCGGATTGGCCTGGGATGTGGCGGTCTCGGGCAACCGTGCCGTGATTGCCGATGAGGGTGCCGGGATTCATCTGGTGGATATTACCGATCCCGCAGCTCCTGTTTTAGTGAGTACACTGGATACGCCGGGATCGGCCCGCGGAGTGGATGTGGTAGGAGATCTGGCCATTGTAGCGGATCGAACGGCAGGCATTCATATCGTTGATATCGGTAATATACAGAGCCCTCAGATCGTGGGCAGTGTAGACACCCCCGGAGATGCCTTTGAAGTGATGGCGGATGGAAATATCGTCTATGTGGCCGATTACACGGGAAGCCTTCAGATCGTGGATATCTCCGATCCTGCCAATCCGGTGATC
>DASWJH010000057.1 GCA_036397255.1 Nitrospiria bacterium | reverse complement strand
AATTTAAACTTGCTATTCCCCGTAGCTCGCTACGGGGTGACCGCTTAGGTTCCCCCTTTAGAAAAGGGGGATAAAGGGGGATTTGAGGATTTAGCTTTTCCTCTGAATACCCCGCAGTCTTGCTGCGGGGATTTTTATTTGTGAAATAAAATAATGGCATGCGGTGACTTTTTCTCCTTTGCCAGAGCGTGCCATCGTTGATAAGCAAATATCCGTTCAATAAAGTTTTCTCTGACCTTAGGATCATTCAGCCGCCCCTCCTCCTCAGCCGGCAATAGAGGCAAGTGGAATAACAGAGCTGCTGCAAAGATCCCCCGGCCATTTAAGGAAGGAATTTCCTTCTTTCCATAGACTTTTACCCGCTCCAAACCGCAGCTTGGAGATTTCTTTTTGAGCACATACCCACTCAAATTAAACCCTTTGAGCTGTTTTACCCTCCGCTGGGAAAATTGCTGCATCGGCTTTGTCCAGTCCCGGCCGGATTTCTCTCCGATTAACCGTGGATTCTTTAAAGCACCAACCAACCGGACAGATTCCATGGGAACACCCATTCCTGCTTCCATTTCGGGGCACACAGGAACCCACTCAACAAACCATCCAAGAGTCTCAACCAAAAAGACATCTCTTTTATGCTGGCCGTCAAATCGGACCTTTTCTCCCAATAAACAACTGCTAATGCCCATTCGAGGTTTCAACCTTTTACAGCCTTTTTTTTTAATTCGTTACTTAACAAAAATAAATGATCTTTTTATCGTCAAAAGGAAAGAAACATTTCAATATTTTATTTGTTCAAGGTAAATATATCTGTAATACTAGTGTTTGTCTAATGTTAAGTAGCTTTAACTATTGATATAGTGGACATATTCTTGTTAAATAAAATAAGACATTAAACAAACTTAGGTCGAAGAGGTCTCTCAAAGAGAAAGGAGGCCACAATGAAAAAGGATTTTAAGGTTCAAAAAAGCCAACCCAATAGGAAAAAATCAATCCAAAATTATAAGAAAGGAAAAAAATCGGAACTAAAAATGATAGAAAAAACCCGGTTGCGGCTTTTTAGACCCCTCCCTGGAACAGAGATCTGTCCCAGGTGCAGCGGACTCATGGTGAAAGAATATTGCTTCGATTACCGTGATGATAGCGGTAAATTAGCTTTTTTAGCCTTTCGATGCATTTTGTGCGGGGAGAGGATTGATCCCATTATTATTAAAAACCGTCATCACCGCCCAATCAGAAGACAAATTCAAAGGGAGGATTCGGTCACCTTTCTTAAAAGAACCTCAAAAAAACAAAAAGATCCCCAAAAGAATTAACTGAATTTTATGATTCTCCTCCCAATTGGGAAGGAGGTTATTACTTTTTGGATTTGCCAAAGGAAAAAAAAGGCTTTTATTTTGGTTGGTTTTCGGGATGATGGCACTTTAATGGAACCGTTCAACCTGTTCCCATAATAAATAAGCGACTTTTTTAAGGTCAAACGGCCAGGCATACCAAAATTTGACTGAGGGATATGTTGAGCGCAAATCCTTCATAATCTCTGGGACCTCAAGTTCAGAATGGGATCCTCCGGGAGTAAGCATTGAAGGAATCACTGTAATTTCTTCTACTCCCGAGGACACAAACTGCGAAACGGCCTCCTCTAACGTTGGGGCACAAAACTCATTAAAGGCTACTTTAAATTGGGCCTCACCCAGGAGAGGTTTTAATTGGGCCCCCAAGGATTCTAAACCCGCCTTATAAGGATCGGTTTCCGACGTTCGAGGCCAATTCCGGATCTTGCTATCCAATTCCATTTCCTCAGGAGTAGGTTTTAACCCTGAGGAAGAGCGTTGCATTTCAAGGCGTTTGAGTTTAGCAATCAACTCATAAGGAAAATCTTTCGGAACTCCCCCATGGCCTACTAAAATAACCCCTTTTTTACTTTTATTCCTTTTTTTTTTCATTTCTTTTTTCCTTATATTTTTTCTTCCTTCATTTTTTTCTATGACCGCTGGGCCAGTTTTTTATACCAACTAAAAAGTTTTTTCTCCAGCATCTCTAAATCCGCGAGAACGGGAATATGATGGGCTTCTAATAGATGTTTCACCTGCTGGGCACCCGCACCTCCCACCCAAATTGGACAAAGAGGTAAAATCTCTTCGGAAAGATCTTTGATAATGGACTCCCATGGATTTTCTGAGTTTGCTACTGTAATGGATAGAAGAACAAGGTCTGAGTGAACTTTTTTACAAAGCCCGGCTAAGGAGGAAATAGGAACATCACCCCCCAAATAATAGACACGGCAGCCCCTTATTCTGCAAAAATAAGCAACGGATTGCGCCCCAATCTCATGGTTCTCTCCAGGAGGACAACCCACAATAATACTAGGTCCTTCCTCTTTTATCCTAAATTGATTCATAGCGGTAAATATTTTTTGTTGGACCTGTTTGGTCACGTAATGCTCAATTGAAATATCCATTTGCCCTTCATGCCAAAGCTGCCCAACGCGCTTCTGCAAGGGAAGCAAAATGGCAAACATGGCATCCTCAAAAGGAATTACTGCAACGGCGCCATTTAATTTCCGTTCAAAATTAACGAGATCCAGGGGCTTTAAACAGTCCATGAGATCATCCAAAAGCTTTTCCATGGGGGATTCCGAAACCGCAGGTAGAACCGAAGATTCCCTCATCTGTCGAATCAACTCTTCCCTGCCGTTTTCAGCCAAGGACCCAATGCTAGCCCCCTTATCCATCTCTCTTTTCAAATACCGAAGCAGTGCCACATCTTCATCAGTGTATAGGCGGTAACGGTTAGGACCTCGCCTCGGTTTTAGGATTTCATAACGCTTTTCCCATACCCGAATCACATCCTTTGAAAGCCCTGTTAATTTTGCAACTCTCTGAATTCTATGGGTATTCATAATGACCGGTTGGATATTATAAGGATTTGTCTAACTTATGTCAAATAAAATCTACAAATTTATTGACAAACATATGACGCAAAGCTTATTATCCATTAAACATTAGATATTGTATAGACAAAATAAGGAAATTAAAAAAACTAAAGAAAAGAACCCTTATATTCAGTTTTTTGAAGAACCAATGAAATCCAAAAGGCAATTCTTTGTCTGCTTTTTAATTTCATTCTCTAAACAAAAAACCAACTAGGGATTAAAGTCACTTTAAACTCGAAAGGAAAAAAAATGAAAATGAGATATTCATTGGCAACATTAACTACAATTTTTTCTTTATTGTTCGGTCTGGCGGGTCTGGGATCAACTCAAGAGAATCATCAGGAGATGGTCTTGATCCCTTTTGGTGAATTTACCATGGGCGGGCATGGCCACTCTGATGATGGAGCACCAAGTGGTTTTAAGTCCGTTTTTTATTGATAAATACGAAGTCTCCAATAAACGGTATAAAACATTTATGGATGCAACGGGCCACCCAGCTCCCGCCTATTGGGATGATCGCCGTTTTAATAAGCCAAATCATCCTGTGGTGGGAGCGAATTGGTATGATGCCAAGTCTTTCTGTGAATTTGAAGGAAAACGTCTTCACACAGAGGCAGAATGGGAAAAAGCCGCCCGGGGACCTGATGGAAGACAATTTCCCTGGGGAAATTCAAAACCTACCCCGGAGCATGCAAACTTTGCAATCGATTGGAAAGGCATTAAAAGCCTCCGGCCCGCAGGGTCCACACCCAAAGGAAAATCCTATTATGGGATTGAAGATATGGCGGGAAATGCCCGGGAATGGGTCCAGGATTGGTATCATCCCCAATCTTATCTAAGAGGCCCCCTGCGAAATCCAAAAGGACCTGAAAATGGAATTCTCAAAGTGGTTCGAGGCGGTTCTTGGCACAATGGCGTGAATGATATCCGGGTACCTTCCCGGGGAAAAGGGGGATTTGCCCTTAAGACCGACGGCATCGGTTTTCGATGCGCAAAGGACATGGAATAAAGAAAACAAAAAAAACTATGATCCATTTAAAAAAGGGATAACAGTATGGACACAAAACCTCTCGCTTTGATTATCATCGCAACTGAAAAAACGGTCCCGAAAGGATTAGGACAACGATTAAAGAGTTTACAGCCCTATTCCATCACCTTCAAGACAACCAATCCAACAAGGGAACTTAAAAAACTAAACGAACTAAATCCCTCCTTATTTGTTGTGGAAAATAAACAAATTAAAGGTGAAACCACAACTTTTTTGGTCAAACTAAAACTTTTTTATCCTGATTCAAAGGTATTGGTTATTACTGAAGTGTCTTCTTTGGGAGAATGGTTGGAATTTCTAAAGATAGGAGTAAGGGGAATTCTGCAAACCGGTTTCGAGGGTTCGTTATTACTTAAAGCTTCTCAAGTGGTACAGGAGGGGGGTATTTTTCTTGATTCTAAATATGTTGGAACCTTTATTACCCAATGCGAGGGAAAAGTAAAAAAATTAGGAAAAAAACCGGAGGGAATTTTAACCGATCAGGAAAAGATTGTTCTTAAATTAATTGCAGTAGGCTACACCTCCAAAAAAACAGCTTCTATTCTTAAGTTGAGTTCTAAAACAGTGGATACCCATACCGCCAACTTAATGCGAAAAACACACATTCACCACCGGACTGATTTAATTAAGTATGCCCTACGGAACGGAATCATTTCCCTTGAGGGTTAAAATTTTTTTAAAGGATGAGAAAATAAAGAGGATGACTTCCTAGAAAATATTTTTTAAATTACCGAAGGGTTTCGATAGCACCGATTTCAAGGTCAAAACTTCGGTTGCATTGAGTGCACCGGGCACCCACATGATCCCGCACAACATCCATCGCACTCACGCGCAAAGAGGAGGAATGGCCGGTAATACAATTGGTCAGGTGTTCAAAAGCATTTTCAATGGCTTGAGGCAAGGTACTGGAAAATTGAAGAACCGATAATCGATGCTCCATTTCACATGAGGAACAATCCATAATCACTTCAGCGGGAGGTCCTATTTTACGGAAAAATAAGGTCTCTCGGTGGGCAGAAAAACACTGTTGGGCAAAAGCCCCGCTTTTATAGATGGAAGACATTACAGCTCCTTTTTCTCTTTCGTAAAGGGAGGAGGCATTAAAAGCCGTTCCACTATTTCTCCCTTAATGAGGTGTTTTTGAATAATTTCTAAAACATCTTCCCGTGTGGGAACAGAATACCATGTTCCTTCCGGATAAATCACCACGCTGGGCCCATATTGACAGGCATCTAAACACCCCGCTTGATTGGCCCGAACTTTCCCTTTTAATCCCAGGCGTTTCACTTCGGTTTTAAATAATTCCCGAATCTTCTCCGACCCTCTCGCACTACAACACCCCCGGGGATCGTCAGGCCCCCTTTTATTTTCACAAATAAAAACATGATGGGTAAACCGGGACATGGTCTATTGAAGCTCCAATGGAACTTGCTCTTCAGCGTGGTATGAACTCCTCACTAAGGGACCCGATTCCACATGGTGAAAACCCATTTTCAAACCCTCTTCCTTAAACCGTTGAAACTCATCCGGGTGATAAAATCTCACCACCGGAAGGTGCTGCACGGTGGGCTGGAGGTATTGTCCTAACGTTAAGATATCGCATTGGATTTCACATAGGTCCCGCATAACCCTTTGAACCTCATCATATTGCTCCCCTAATCCTAACATCAACCCTGTTTTGGTCACAACCCCAAAATCCTTAGACCGTTTTAAAAGCTCAATAGATCGTCGGTACTTCGCTTGAGGGCGAACCAGCGAATAAAGGCGGGGAACGGTTTCCATATTGTGGTTTAAAATATCGGGTTGGGCATTCAGCACCAAATCCAAAGCCCCCCACACCCCTCTAAAATCAGGTATCAATACCTCTATGGTTGATGAAGGGGATGCCACTCGGATTTGTTCAATGGTTTTCGCAAAGACAGAAGCCCCACCGTCATCCAATTCATCCCGATTGACCGAAGTCACCACCACATGCCGAAGCCCAAGACGTCCCACAGCATCGGCGACACGATAGGGTTCTTCCAGATCCAGTTCCGTAGGCCTTCCACTCTGAACCGAGCAAAAACCGCAACTGCGTGTGCAGATATCCCCCAAAATCATAAAGGTGGCCGTTCCCTGATTCCAGCATTCCCATTGATTCGGACATTGGGCCTCCTCACACACAGTGTGCAGGTTCAATTGGTTTAAAGTTTCCTTTAAATGCCGGAACCTGGGCCCGGTGTTGAGTTTAACCTTAAACCAAGGGGGAAGACGTCTTCTTCCTTTAACAAACTCGGGTTGTTTCATCTTTTCACTTCAAATGTGAATGGCCTCATTATAAACCGCACCCCCGGCTTCCATCACCGCTTCGGAAAGGGTGGGGTGAGGATGAATGGAGGTTTTCATATCAAAAGAGGTGGCCTCTACCATCCGGGCCAAAACCGCTTCTCCAATCAGTTCAGTCACTTCAGAACCTATCATATGAACCCCTAGGATTTCACCATATTTGGCATCTGCAATTATTTTCACAAAACCTTCTGTTTCCCCCAATGCCAATGCTTTCCCATTTGCTTTAAATGGAAATTTTCCGATACGGATTTTCCGGCCGGCCTTTTTGGCCTCCTCCTCCGTCAACCCCACGCTGGCCACTTGAGGCTGGCAATACACACAGCTGGGAACATTTTGATAATTGATTTGAGTTGGTTTTTTTCCGGCGATCTTCTCTACCACGAAAACACCTTCTGCCATGGCACTGTGAGCCAAAAGGGCTTTGCCCGCCACATCCCCGATGGCAAAAATCCCTGAGCTGGTGGTTTGAAGGTCGGAATCGGTTTTGATATACCCCGTCTCCACTTTTACGCCTCCCTCCTCCAAACCTAAACCTTCACTATTGGCCTGACGCCCGGCGGCCACCAAAATTTTCTCCACCTCTAGGGTTTCGGCCTTCTTTCCGTGGGTTAAGGAAACCCCCAGAGCCTGCCCAATTTTTTTAACGTTTTCCACCCGGGTTTCCGTTAGAACCCGAACGCCTAACTTTTCAAGAGCCCCTCTTAGGTGCTCTGAAACCTCCCGGTCTTCATTGGGTAAAAGAAAGGGCGTGATCTCTACCAAGGTCACCCGAACACCATAAACAGAAAATACGTAAGCAAACTCAATTCCCGTGGCTCCCCCTCCAATAATTAAGAGAGATTGGGGAAGTTTTTTCATTAAAAGGGCTTCATCGCTGGTGACAATATCACGACGGTCAATTTCCACACCTGGCAATGGCCGGACCCGCGTGCCTGTGGCAAGGATGATTTGGTTTGCTTTCAGGTCCTTTTCTTGTCCATTGCTTTCCTTGACACTGACATGGCCCGCCCCAAGTAATTTTCCCGTTCCCTTGATTAAATCCACTTTATTTTTCTTAAATAAAAACTCAACCCCCTTGGTTAAACGTCTGACCGCTTTCTGGCTCCGATCCACCGCCACCCCGAAATCGGCTTTGAGGTTATCAAAGGAAATTCCGAACTCGGCACCCCGCTTAAATAGCGATAAAACCTCCGCATTACGGATTAATGCCTTGGATGGAATGCACCCCTCATTCAAGCACACCCCTCCCACATTTTTTCGCTCGATCACCCCCACACGGAGGCCCAGTTGGGCGGCCCGAATGGCAGCAACATATCCGCCGGGACCTGCCCCAATCACAAGAAGATCATATTGGGCGGTGGGCATCTTGATGCTCCCTTATACAGTAAGAAGAACGGGATGTTCTAAGATTTTCTTGCATTCTTTGAGAAATTGCGCGGCCTGTAGACCATCGATCACCCGATGATCACAGGAAAGGGTGGCTTTCATCCGAGAAGCAACTTCGATCTTTCCGTTTTTAACAGTTGGAACCTCACGGATACTCCCGAGGGCTAAAGCGGCGGATTCCGGCGGTGTTATAATGGCAACAAATTGTTCCACATCGACCATTCCTAAATTGGAAATGCTGAAAGTGGCCCCGGTATATTCCTCAGGGTTTAATTTTCGAGTACGGGCCCGTTCAATTAAGGTCTTGGATTCTAATGCAATTTGCCGGAGGCCATTCTGCTCACAATGTCGAAGAACCGGGACAATAAGCCCATCCTCCAATCCCACTGCGATCCCAATATCCACCGACCCGTGGAATCGGATCTTGTCCCCCAAAAACGAAGCGTTGACTTGAGGAAACTTTTTCATGGCAATAGCCGTCGCGCGAACCCAAAAATCGGTTATTCCGATCTGGATTTCCTCCCCAAGGGTTTCTAAAGATCCCTTCATGGCCAGGCATTCTCCCATATCGATTTCGGAGGTAACATAAAAATGGGGAACCGGCCCTTTGCTTTGAACCATCTTGCTGGAAATGGATTTCCGCATCATGCTCAGGGAGTGATCCTGAAATCCTTTTTCCATGGGTGGGGAAACTATCCGTGGTGGTTTCATGGTGGACCCTTTTAAAAAGGATTCAATATCTTTTTTAACAATCCTTCCTCCTGGCCCGGTTCCTTCAATAAGATTTAATTCAATGCCTTTTTCCCTGGCCATACTGCGCGCCAGGGGCGAGACAATCACCTTTTCATTTACGTTGATTGAAACGTTCTCCTGGCCATTAGGGGGTCCTTTCCCACGAATGGGAGAAGGTTCTTTTATTCCTAAGCTTTTGGCCTGTTTTTCCGGTTTTTCTTTTGATACGCTTTTTAATACATCCGGGGAAACTTCTTCATCCTCATTGGCAATGACCGCAATCAATTCCCCTGCGGGTACAACGGCTTTTTCTTCAACCAGAACTTTTTTAAGTATTCCCGAGGCGTAGGCTTCCAGATCCATTACCGCTTTATCGGTTTCTATCTCCGCCAACACATCCCCGCTCTCCACACGGTCCCCTTCGTGTTTATACCATTTGAGGAGAACCCCTTCCTCCATGGTGTCGCTCAGTTTTGGCATCACCACACGGCTGGACATCTATCTTTTCCTCTTGATTGGATTACTATACCCTGGACGATTTTAAAAAGGAAGGCCATTTAGGGCCTTTTAATCTTCCTTATTAAGATAAAGGACTTTTTTAACCGCCTCTTTAATTCGCTCCGGAGTGGGAATGGCGATCCGTTCCAGATTCTTGGCATAAGGCATCGGGATATCAAACCCGGTCACCCGTTCAATGGGCGCATCCAGGAAATCAAAGCATTTACCGTAAAGAATAGAAGCCACTTCAGCTCCAACCCCGGCGAAACGCCATCCTTCCTCCACAATCACCACCCGGCCGGTTTTTTTCACGGAGGAAACCAGGGTATCAACATCCAAGGGCTTCAAAGTCCTGGGATCCACCACCTCACAGGAAATCCCTTCTTTTTCGAGTTCCTTCGCCACCTGAAGAACCATTAAAAGGATTTTGGACCAGGCGATCAAGGTCACATCACTTCCGGTGCGTTTGACTTCCGCTTTCCCGATGGGAATCAGATATTCCTCTTCCGGAACCTCCCCTTTACTGCCGTAAAGCTCTTGCCCTTCAATGAAGACTAGGGGGTTATCCTGTCGAATCGCACTTTTCAGCAAACCTTTAGCATCATAGGGTGTGGAAGGGGCAATCACTTTTAAACCTGCCACATGACAAAACCACGCCTCCAGACTTTGTGAATGCTGTGCACCCAATTGCCGGGAAGGTCCACCGGGGCCACGAATCACAAGGGGAACTTTGAACTGGCCCCCGGACATATACCGGATCTTCACGGCATTATTGACGATCTGATCCAGGGCCAAAATTGAAAAATTAAACGTCATCATTTCGATGATGGGCCGGAGCCCCACCATCGCCGCTCCGATTCCCGCAGCGGTAAATCCGGCCTCGGTGATGGGGGTATCCACCACCCGCATGGGTCCGAATTCATCCAATAACCCTTTGCTGACTTTAAAGGCCCCGTTGTAAAACCCCACCTCTTCCCCCATGAGGAATATTCTCTCGTCCCGCTGCATTTCCTCTCGGAGGGCTTGATTGAGTGCTTCACGATAAAGAATAACCGGCATAGGATCTCCGATTTAAGAAAACACGTCTTCTTCCAGTGAACTCTCCGGAGGGAAAGCACTCTTCTCAGAAAAATTCACGGATTCCGTCACCTCTGTTTGAACCTCTTTTTCAATCTGTTTGAATTGGGAAGGGTCTACGATTTTGTCTCTGATTAGTTTCTTTTGAAGAAGAAGGATGGGGTCCCGTTTTTTCTGCTCATCGATCTCCTCTTTGGTCCGGTAATGCCCATGGGAAGGATCGGACATAGAATGTCCCATAAAACGGTAGGTCCGCGCTTCTAGAAATGTAGGAAGATGCTTGTCTCTTGCAACGTCAACGGCTTTTTTGACATGGTCCCGGATTTCTAATACGTCCATTCCGTCCACTTGGTCCCTTTTCATCTCATACGCACAAGCCGTTTGAGAAATATCATATAAGGAAGACGCCCTTTCTACTGGGGTTCCCATTCCATAACGGTTATTTTCGCAAATAAAAATCACCGGAAGTTTCCACAAAGCGGCCATATTTAAGGCCTCGTGAAACATTCCGGAATTCACCGCACCTTCTCCAAAAAAACATAAAACCACTTGATCGTGTTTCTGGTAATTAATCGCAAACCCCACTCCAACGGCAAGGCCGATATGTCCCCCAACAATGGCATACCCTCCAAGAAAATTTCTTTTCACATCAAACAGGTGCATGGAGCCGCCTTTTCCTTTAGACACCCCCGTTTCTTTTCCAAAAAGCTCCGCCATGATGGCTTTCGGATCAGACCCCTTTGCAAGGGCATGGCCATGATCACGATAAGCGGTCAGAACATAATCATCCTCTCTGATGGCCGCCATGGCACCCACCGCCACCGCCTCCTGCCCGATATATAAATGGCAAAACCCCCCGATCTTTCCCAAGGCATACATCTCAGCCGACTTTTCCTCAAACCGTCGAATGAGAAGCATATCCCGGTACATTTTGATCAGCTCTTCTTTAGGAAATTTTTGAAGATGCTGGGCCATAACATGCCTCAAGGGGAAAAAAAACCTTCGATGAAATTTTATAAAAAGGTCTAAAAACCTAAAAAACCAAACCGGGTTCGCGAACCGTATGTGGGAGGGAACATGGTGCCCCTAAAGATACACAAGTGATTGACATTTATATATTTACCATTTGGAAGGGAACATTTATAATCTTGCTCCAAACGCCAAATTTTGTCAATAATTGAAGAATTCACATTCAACATGTTATATTAAATTAAATTTATTTATCCAAGGGATATGGACTCAGACGAAAAGAAAAAAGAAAGACTGATCGCCAAAAAAGAAGAATGGGCCAGGGAGAAAAGGGGATTGTCCCAGCAGGCCCGTGAAGAAGGGGTTTGGGTCCGGCAAAATCCTTTGGGAAGGCCAACGGTCAAATCCAAACTTCCCCCCGGCCAGCACTTGGTTCAAGGCTTTCCTGTTCTGGACTTGGGAACACACCCCGAGATTCCCTTGGAAAGCTGGCAACTCACCATCACAGGTTTAGTCAACCGCCCTGTGACCTGGACCTGGAAAGATTTTGAAGCACTCCCAAAAACTCAGGACACCTCTGACTTTCATTGTGTGACCACCTGGAGCACTTTCGACAACCGCTGGGAAGGGGTTTCTTTCCGGCATCTGATGGAAACGGTTCAACCCCTTCCCGAAGCCGTCTTTGTCTATTCACCAGTTATGATGGGTATACCACTAACCTTCCTCTGAGTGTCTGTAATGATGAAGATGTAATGCTGGCTTACCAATGGAACGGTCAGCGCCTAACCAAAGAATACGGGGGCCCGGTCCGGATGCTGGTTCCCAAAAAATTTGGCTGGAAAAGTGCAAAATGGGTAAAGGAAATTGAATTTTTAATCCGGGACCGTTTGGGATTCTGGGAGGTTCGGGGTTATTCCAATACCGCGGACCCTTGGACTGAGGATCGGTACTCATAAAAGTCATATAAAACAAATTAATTTCAAACCATCTTCTTACTTTTCACTTCAATCAATTCCACTTCATAACGGTCAGGGGCATCGATAAAAGCAAAGCGGTTTCCTGACGAGGTAACGGTTGGACCATCGGTAATCTCCACCCCTTTCCTCTTTAAATCGGCAATGCTCTCATCCAGATTTTCAACCTGAAAAGCCAGATGAACCAAATCTTCCTGAACCTGTACCGGACCGCTGGAGGGGAAAGAACACAACTCAATCTGCTCATCACTTCCCGGCACCTCCAGAAAAGCCAATTTGGAACCACGGGGAGACTGATGCCGTTCCACCACTTTTAATCCTAAAACCTCTGTATAAAATTTAATGGTTTCTTCCAGATTGCTCACCCGCATTCTGGTATGTAAAAGTTTTTTAATCATTTTTCTTATTTCCCCTTGTTCGATGAACCTTTTGTTTTAACAGAGGACTGCATGAGTCCGTCCGCCTGCTCCGGAACAAACCCTTCATATTGGTTTCGTTCGGTCAGCTCCAACACCGAATAGGCCTCTCCCTTTCGAACCTCAGAGGCGGAAAAAATCTGCCGGAGCCTTGTCCCCCGGGGACCCACAATATCCCCCGAAAATTCAACCCCTGCTTCTTCCATTACCTTAATGGCTTCTTCAATATCCTGAACGATGATGGCAATATGATGAAGGACATTGTCTCCAAAAACAGAAACCCAATGGGGAAGAAGGCTTTTTTTCCCACGCTCATCGGTATACGCCTGATCGATAAAAATGGATGGAAACCCGGGCTTCCTGTAAACCTTGGCCCACCAACCTTGATCGGAATATTCAATATGCTCAGCGCAGTATTCAAACCCGTTTTGAAGAAATTCCTTCGCCCGTTCCTCAACATCCATACATCGAAAAGTAATATGATCGATAATAACAGGCCATCCTTTTCGTCCGGCTTGCTCCACAAAAATCCGGGCGGCCTCGTTGGATTCAAAATATTCCCTTAAAAGTCCTTGAAGGATCGGGTCCTGAATACTTGTTATGATTTTTTCAACTCTCTGGTCCATAACCATCTCCTCCATTGCACTCAATTGAAGTTACTTAGTTTCCATTAATTTCATTATATGCCGTTCCACCGATTCGGCAAGCGCATGAAGGTCATACCCTCCTTCCAGACAGGAAACGATTCTTCCCTCACATAAGGAGTTGGCCACCCCAACAACCGATTGGGTAAATCGTCCAAACCCATTGGAGGAAACATTCATTCCCGCCAAAGGATCACCCCGGTGGGCATCAAAACCCGCTGAAATAAGAATAAATTGGGGACGAAACGTTTCCAGTTTGGGTAAAATGATCCGGTCAAAAACCGTTTCATATTCTTTATCCCCAAGGCCCGCTTCCATTGGACAATTTAAAGTAAAACCTTTCCCCTCCCCTAATCCTTCCTCTTCCTCCCGTCCGGTCCCCGGATAGAGAGGAAACTGATGGGTACTGATATATAAAACCGTGGGATCATCATAGAAAATATATTGGGTTCCATTCCCATGATGAACATCCCAGTCAATTATGGCGACCCTTTCCAGTTCATATTGTTTTTGAATATAACGAGCGGCCACAGCCACATTATTAAACAGGCAAAACCCCATGGCCCGCTGGGATTCCGCATGATGTCCCGGAGGGCGAACCGCACAAAAGGCATTTCGGTATTGGCCTTTCATGACGCCATCCACCGCGCCGAGGAGTCCTCCTGCGGCTACCAAGGCTGCGTTAAAAGAATTGGGAGATACCGGTGTATCCGGATCCATATAGTGGATCCCTTTCCCCGAAGCAGACACACGGATAAGATTGACATGCTGTGGGGTATGAACCTCTTCGACCCATTTCAAAGAAGCCGGTTCGGGGTTGACCTGAATGAGATGTTTCAGGACCCCATTTTTTTCCAAACGAGAAAGGATGGCTTTCAAACGGTCTGGTCTCTCAGGGTGGGAGAAACCCGTATCGTGCTGTAAATAAATGGGGTGTGTAATGAACCCTGTTTGGGTTTTTTCCCCTTTTATTTTTTCAACCATGTGATTTCCTTCCTGATTTAGACCCATACTCGGTTTGATCCACCTGATTCAGGTAAGCAAAACCTTTTATCCTCTCGGCGCATTTGTTGCAATCTCCGCAATGGTAACCGTCCACTGGAGAAATACAGGAAAAGGTAAGATGCAATGGCAAATCCCCCCCCCGCTCCAATACCCCCTCTTTGGAAAGCGTTGAAAAAGGAGCGATCACCTCCAAAGAAAAATTAAGCCCTGTGGATAATATCTCCCCAAACCTCTTTAGGAAAGGGAGGGACCCATCGGGAAAAGGGTTTCCTTTCAATACCCCAATGGCCATGGTCCCAATATGATTCATACTGCAGAAAACAGCGGCTTTGGATAGAAGAATAATATTCCTTCCGGGAAGATAGACCGATTCATCGGGTGATTGACCATCGGGAATATTCTGCCCATTGATCCCCCAATGAGAGCCATAGACATCCGCCATGGGCAAATCCAAAACCGAAAGAGGAGCAACCGCAGCCTGTGCCGTTGCTTCCAAAAAACGCCTCAGCCAGGAAAGCTCGGTGTCTTCCCATAGGAGGCCGGTTCGAATATACAATGGGTGGACCTTCGCATAGGCTTTTCTCAGTTGCTCAACAAGAATACAGCTATCCAAACCACCGCTGATTAAAACACAGACCTGATTCCCTTGCGGGGTTGATCTAGATTCGTTTTCCATCAGAATGCGATCTTAACAACCGTCCTCTATGAATGTCAACACATTGAAATTTAATAAGAATTTGGAGGAGGAGCAGACAAATGAACTAGGAGAAGAACCCCATTTGCTTCGGTTGAGGATTTGGGTACTGTCAAGTATTTTGTGTGAATTTAGTGAACCAGTGTAATCTATGATTCACCCTGCCCACCGGCGTTTTCCTCCAAGCCAGCTCCATCTTTAATGCAATAAAAGCCAGAAGTCTGTAACAAGAACTTTCTCCTGCC
>DASWJH010000056.1 GCA_036397255.1 Nitrospiria bacterium | reverse complement strand
CATCAAATACATCTGCTCTTGTGCATACGGCCGAAAATGATAGCCCATAACAGCCCTCCATCGGTTGATTATGAAGCTCTATTTTACAGAAAAGCAGCATGACCGCAAAGTGAAAAATAGGGGTTTGTCGGACAGGCTCTTAAACCCTATGTTTGGGGGGTTATTCGGGGAAGAGCTTTTCCAACTCTTCAAATTGAAGATTTTCAAGGGTGGAAACGATTTTTTCCGCTTTGTTTAATTTTTCTTTCGGATAACTGTTGGTGACGGCCAAACATTTCATTCCCGCTCCGTGAGCCGCATCCACTCCGGCCCATGAGTCTTCAATTACCAAGCATTCTTTAGCGCGAATTCCAGGGGCAAATCGTGGAACCTTTAGGTTGAGAGCGTAAAGCGCTTTTTGAAACCCTTCCGGATCGGGTTTTCCCTCCAGAACATCATCTGCACTGATAATGACCGGAAAAAGAGAAAGAAGATCTGCTTTTTTTAATATCAAATTTATTTCAGAGCGTAAAGCCCCTGATGTCATTGCTAATTTATAACGCAAGTCCGACTGTTTAATGAAATCCACGACCCCGGGAAAATAGGTGAGATTTTCCTGTATGGCCTGTTCATAATATTTTGCTTTTCGTCGAATTAAATCGTGAATTTTTTCCTCTGTGAGATCTTTTTGATTTGCTTTGTACACCTCTTCAAAGCACCCCCGGTCATCCAGCCCTAGATAAATGTCATAGTAATCCTTTTTGGTCAGTGTAATGGTTTCTTCCTTTAAAACCTTTTGAAACATCTGAAGGTGAATCGGTTCATCATCAGCGATAATGCCATTGAAATCGAAAATGAGGGCTTTGAGCATAGTTCTCTTTTCTTTTAACCTTTCGCGTGAAGTTTTAAAATTTCTTCCACAATCGAAGCTGTTCTGCACATTTCTGGAATATCCAGCCATTCGTTAACCGTATGAATATCATGCATTCCGGTACCCAGGTTTGCGACTTGAAAACCCCTTTGGTTAAGTGCACTGGCATCACATCCGCCCCCCATCTTCCGTGTTTCAATATTTTGTCCTAAATTGTGCGCGGCATTCAAGACCAATTGAACGATGGGGGAGTCGTCTTGGATATCGATCCGTTCGTAATCACGCCATACTTTTTCTTCTAAACGAGAAATATGAGTAATGCCGTCGACAACAACGGAATGTCGGCCAACCGCGTCCTGCAAGCATTTCCGCATATGCTTGGTTTGGGCAGAAAGCTTTTCATTGCTGTGACTTCTCGCCTCGGCCTTAATAAAAACCTGTTTGGCAACGATGTTGGGGGCTAACCCCCCTTGAATAACCCCGATATTGGCTGTGGTGTCCTCATCTAATCTACCCAGGCGCATGTTGGCTATGGCCTCACTGGCAATTTGAATGGCGTTCAGCCCTCTTTCAGGGCACATTCCGGCATGAGCCTCCAAGCCATGAACCGTAAACTCCATCCTGTCGGAGGCAGGTGCTTTTGTAAAAAGTATTCCCGCGGCATCACTGTCAAATACTAAACCGAAACGGGATTTAAGAAGGGAGATATCGAGATTTTTGGCCCCCTGGAGGCCATCTTCCTCACAAATGGTGAAGACCAATTCTAAATCCCCATGGGGAATATTTTCCTCCTGAAGGGAGCGGATAGCCTCACAGACAATTGCAATCCCTGATTTGTCGTCACCGCCTAAAACGGTGGTTCCATCCGTTCGGATGGTATCTTCATCGATTCTGGGTTTAATTCCTTCTCCGGGTTGAACCGTATCCATATGGGCAGATAAAAGAAATGGGGAAGCCTTTTGACCCGATCCTTTAAAATGGGCAACAAGATTTCCGATACTCCCGTTTATTTTCTCTCCTGCTTTATCAAAAACAACGTTTGCCCCCATTGTTTCCAGGTCATTTTTTAAGCGCAAGGCCACCTTCCGTTCTTTTCGGGAAGGGCTGTCAATTCGGATGAGGTCTAAAAGATGTTGTACCAAGCGGTCCCGTTGAATCATGAAAGGCTCCAAAAAATGGATATGTTACACCAAAACGTTATTAAATATAACAAAAAATCTATTTGTTTACAAAAGGGTTTGCAGAGAAATGGCCTTATAATGTAAAGTATCCCCAAATTGGGGAGGAACATATGATTCGGCCTTTTAAGGGGATTATCCCAAAAATCCATCCCTCTGTTTTTGTAGAGGAGAGCGCCATTGTCATTGGAGATGTGGAAATTGGGGAATCGTCCAGTGTTTGGTTTAACAGCGTTATTCGGGGAGATGTGAACTACATTCGAATCGGCCATTGGACCAATATTCAAGATCTGTCTATGCTTCATGTCACCAAGGACATTTACCCGTTGTTTGTGGGAAATGAGGTGACGGTTGGACATAGTGTGACTTTGCATGGTTGTACGATCAAAGACCGGTGTTTAATTGGGATGGGGGCGTCGGTTTTAGATGGTGCCATTGTGGGAGAGGAGAGTATGATCGGAGCCGGGGCGTTAGTGGGAGAAAAAGCGGTGATTCCCCCAAGGATTTTAGCCGTTGGCGTTCCCGCCAAACCTAAGCGTGATTTGACGGAGAAGGAACTTGCTTTCTTAAAAACCTCCGCACAGAATTATGCTCAATATGCGCAGCTTTATATGAATGACCAACCCTAAAAAGACAATGACCAGTCCCATTAAAATTCGAGGCCATACACTTTTATGCTTTCAAGGATTTCGGGGAGAGGGGTATTCTCGTGAATTTGTCGACAACATGGCCACTATTCACACTCAACTGAACAAAGACCCCACCTTAAAAGTTCTCGTCATCGATTCCCCGGATGTGGTTTGTTCATCCTGTCCAAACTTAAAAAACCATGAATGCCACCTTCATGGGAAAGGTTCCGAAGAAGGAATGGTTGTTCAGGATAGGGATGTCATGAATCGATTGGGAATCAAGAAGGGTGAAACCCTTTCGTGGGGTGAAATCTTAACCCGGATTAACCAAAAAATACGGGGAGAAATGCTCTCTAAGATTTGTGGAAAATGCCCGTGGTTGCCGTTGGGGTATTGTAAAGAGGGGATCCATCATTTGGGAGAATTATCCAATTAAAAAATTCCCTAAAGCCTCACCCCTTAAAATTTAAAATTAAGGTTCATGGCGGGAAAAAGATTTTCTTTTCAAGAGAACTCTTTTCCTCAATAAAAAGTTTCAGGCATTTAAAATTTTTTTTCTTCGGGGAAGGAAAAAAACCAGATATTCCTTAGGAATCAACATTGCAATGATTTATTTTTTGTTTTATTATATTCGTAATATTAGGGTGGAAATACTTTTTTTTGAGAGCCCGCGGGGAAAAGAATGAGTAGCTATTATTTTTTGAAGTAGAAAAAAATGAGGAAAAATTCAAGCGATTTTCTTTTCAATAAACTAATTTCAAGTTCAGGAGTCTGATTGTGAGTGAGAGTTCTAAAAGAACAAAAGGAAAAATTGAGGGGATCGTAAAAGAAAAATTTTTCCCCAAGCATCTGGAAATTGAGGATGAAACCTGGCGGCATGCGGGGCATGCGGGGGCGGTTTCCGGAAAAGGGCATTTTAATATGATCGTGGTTTCGGAACAGTTTGAGGGGGTGAACCTTTTAGATCGTAACCGCATGGTTTTTTGTGCCCTTGAAAAAGAAATGGAAGAGGAGATTCACGCCCTGTCTTTAAAGGCTTTTTCGCCATCGGAGTGGAAAAAAGAGTAAGCTTTACTTCTATCTAATTTTTTTCTTTTTAATCCCGAATAGGAGCTTGAAAGGTGCAAAAAATAAGTTTTGACCTTGCATTGGGTGTAAAAAAGGGGCATAATGTTGATTGAAATCAAGTTTTAATGTATCCTTTTCCTTTTTCCATACCAAGATTCTAGGAGGTTAAGATGATCAAAATAACTGAAATCGCTAGGGAAAAAGTCCTTGCGGCCATGGAAGCCGAAAAGCGTGAGAGGCAGGCCCTTCGGGTGACCGTAAAGAACGGGGGAACGGTTAACGTTCAGTATGGCCTGATGTTTGATGAAGAAGCAAAGAAAGAGCCAAACGATGCAGTTGTAGATGGCGGGGGTTTTAATCTTTTAATTGACGCGAAAAGTGTGCCTTTTCTGGAAGAGGCAACCGTTGATTATGTCAGTAATTTGAATGGAAGCGGGTTTAAAATTACCACCCCGGCAGCACCCGAACTTCCAACACCTGACCTTTCCACCCCAGAGGCCCAAGCGGTTCAAAAGGTTATTATTGAAAAAATCAACCCGGGTGTGGCTTCCCATGGAGGAAATGTAACACTGGTTGATGTGAAAGACGGAATGGCTTATCTTCGCCTGGGGGGTGGTTGCCAGGGTTGCGGGATGGTGGATGTGACCTTGAAACAGGGAATTGAGGTTATGATTAAAGAAAGCGTTCCTGCCATCAAAGGCGTCTTAGATATCACCGATCATGCGGGTGGTAGCAATCCTTACTACCAGCCCAGCAAATAAACCAAACTTTTCTTTTCCCTCCCTTCAGTGATGCGGAGGCTTTTACTCCTCATACCAAGCACATCCTATAAGACCCACCCTTTCCTTATGGCCGCGCGGCGGATTGGGGTTGAAGTCGTGGTGGGCTCCAATCGACGCCAGGTTTTGGAGGATTACTCCCACGGGGGAACCCTCACCCTTAATTTTCGAGACACTGAAATAGGAACACAGCAAATTGTTGACTATGCGAAGGAACATGCTTTAGAAGCGATTGTCTCGGTTGACGATGAGACCTTGGTCTTAGCCGCTAAGGCATCTTCTGTCCTTGGTCTTCCTCATAATTCTCTTGAATCCATTTTTTCCATTCGAAATAAATTCCGAATGAGGGAAAAAATTTTCAAAGCGGGATTGCCCTCCCCCGAATTTCACCTTTTTTCTATCCATAAAAATCCTGAACAATTGAGTTCACAGGTTAATTTTCCCTGTGTTCTGAAACCGACCTTTTTAGCAGCCAGCCGTGGGGTAATCCGAGCCAACCATCCGAAGGAATTTAAACAGGCTTTTCACAGAATTAAAAGCATCCTGAAGGACCCTGAGGTGAAGTCCTTGGGTGGCGAATCAGCGGATGAAATCCTCGTTGAGGATTATATCCCCGGGCAAGAAGTAGCTTTGGAGGGGTTAATGATGAAGGGGGAACTTCAGGTATTGGCACTGTTTGATAAACCGGATCCACTGGAGGGACCTTTTTTTGAGGAGACCATTTATGTAACGCCTTCCCGATTACCCCCATTTGTGCAGGAACAGGTTGTTCAAAATATCTTTCGTTCCGCTCAAGCCCTTGGCCTAATGGAAGGGCCTATTCATGCCGAGTTGAGATTCAATGAAAATGGGTCCTGGTTGGTAGAACTTTCCCCAAGAACCATTGGGGGCCTTTGTTCCCGAACATTGCGTTTTGGTACGGGGTTGACCCTCGAGGAAATAGTTTTAAGACACGCCCTTCGTTTGCCAATTAACTCCATGGAGAGGGAAAAAAAGGCTTCTGGTGTGATGATGATTCCCATTCCCAAGTCGGGTATTTTAAAAAAAATTACAGGAAAAGAGAAAGCCAAAAAAGTCCTAGGGGTAGAAGAGGTGAGTTTTCTGATCCCAACGGGTCAGCAAGTCATCTCCCTTCCTGAGGGTCACCGGTATCTTGGATTTATTTTCGCCCGGGGGGAAACCCCCGCTCAGGTGGAGTCCTCACTTCGAGAAGCCCACCGAAACCTTGAAATTTTAATTGACCCCGCCTAATAACCTCCTTAACCTTTCTTTTTTCAAAAGTTATAAAAAAACAGGGGAGAAAAAAGGGAATCAAATTTTCAGTTCTTCGATGGAACGAAGTTGGTTTTCCATGGGTTCTGCACAACAGAACCAAGATTCGGTCAAACGGGGAGGGCGTTTACGCGGGGCGGGGGTGGATAGTTGAAATTCCCTGGGAGATCGATGCTCCTTAAATGAAATGGCCAGTTCCCGTATCCGGTGGAACGTTATTAGGGGGTCTTCTTCAGTTTGGGTGGCGGCTTCCACCACATGGGCTGCTTTTTTCTGGAGGGTTTCCATTCTGGGATCTGGGTGGTTCCATTGATAACTGAAATTTTCCTGAATTAAAGGGCCCAAAAATGGTTTTAAAGAGGGATTTGAAAGAAGAGATGAACCCGGAGGAATCAGCAATCGAATAGTATATTGAACAGGGTCGATATTGTCGATGAGTTCTTGTTCTTCTACAAAATTCAGCATGAAAATGTAGTCATCGAGGGTTTCCCAAGGGGTGAAAGAGACCAGTGAGGGTCTCATGGGGATTTTTATCTTTCGGAGGATGGATAGGGCCTCGATAATATCCTTCCGGGTGTGGTTTTTCTTTAATTGATTGAGAACCGTATCACTGAGGGATTCAACCGCGGAAATCATAAAAATGCAGCCCTTTTCAGAAAATTCTGGAAATATTTCTTTGTTCTTAATGATATGTTCAACTTTTGCTGTAAAATCGAAAGTAAGATGGGGAAATTCCTGATGTAAGGCCCTAACTATTTTTAAGGAATGACGGGGGCCATTTAAAAAGTCTGGGTCACCGAAGGTAATGTGTGTTGCTCCCGCCTTAACCTGCTGACGGATATCCTCCAATACGACCTCCTGTGGAATTAAAAAGAACCGACCATTATAAACAGGAGGAATGGGGCAGTGCAGACAAAGATGTTTGCACCCTCGGCTGGTTTCTACATATCCCACCAAACGGTGAGAACCGTTTTCTTCCAAAGAGGCGTATTTCCCAAGTTCCGGAAGAAGCTCTCTTTTAGGTTGAGTAAATGAAAGGTGATCAAGAAAAGGAGACGAGAAAGATGTTTTATGGCTCACCCCTTTGATGGGGGTAGTGGTCCCTTTCTCCAAGGTTTTTATCAAATGGACCAAGGGAATTTCAAATTCCCCCCCAATTACAAAATCCGCCACATGTTTTAAAAGATATTCTGAATTTAGGGAAGCATACAGCCCATAAAAACAAATATAACAGTGGGGATTGATTTCACGAATCCGCTTGGCGACTTGAACACCTAACCGAAGGGCGGTATGCATGGGAACCGATATTCCAACAAAATGAGCCTTCCCCACTCGTTCAGGATCCAGAGGATCAACCGATGTGTCAATGGCATCAGGTTGGTACTCTGCTTTTTCCAAAAAACCTATGGGGAGAGCCAGCGCAAAGGGTTGATGGCCCAGCTCATAGCAGGAAATGAGTAAGATTTCTCCAAAAGCTTTCATGGTTTAGAGTACCCCCGGAAAGGAATCATGTTTCAACTGATCGTTACCCAGTAAGTCAGGCTTGGCCAAAGGTTCTCCTCTTTCTATGGGGGGACTTAACCCCACCTGGTCAAGGTCACACCAGCTTTTCCCTGTTTGCAAAAGTATGGGCGTTTCAAGGTTAAGGAAAAAATCGGATGGGATTGTTTTCGGTAATATACCATCGGTAACAAATTTGGCCCTCTTGGTTACCTGGGGTTCCCCTATACGCTTTCGGGTTCCCCAAGCCACAAGGGCGGTTTCACAGGTTGGGTCTTGGTTGTGGTTTTTTCCTGCAAAAGCTACATCTCTTTCGATATTAAAATGGTATTTCATCATGACTTCCTCAAAAAGCATAGCCACATCTTCAAATTCGTTGGAGTAGTTATAATTATCATTGGCAGCATCGGGTTCGAAAAAAGAGCCTACCAAGACGGGTGTATAGTTTTTCTGTGTTGGGGAGGCGGTTGCCCCATGGTATAAAACACGGGCCAAATCCTTCAATTCCTTGGAGGTCAGCTGAAAATTTTTATCCAGGTGCGACGAAATCCGTTTTTCCTGGAGGTTATCCATGGCATTTTTAATTAGAAAACTCGAATCTAATTGGCTGATTTGTCCTGGCGGAAAAAAATCGTTTGCGTGAGCAAGCTCATGATAAAGAATATGGGCTATCAGATAAAAAATATCGTGAAGGTTTCTTTCCAAAGAACTGTCTAGGGAAATTATTTCATAGGCTTTTTCATATTGGGTTCCCCCGGCATTCTTTTTTACATAACGGGCCAAGGGGACCAATGGGAGTTCCAACCCGAAACCGATTCGAAAATCCTCTTTTTTATTGATGGTTGCCTTTTCTTCGTTGGTGAGCCAGAGATGACCAGGATCAAGATAAATTGCTCCGGTGATCCAATAGTATGAAGGTCTCACATCATTATCGATGACCACCGCGGTGACTGCTTTCAACAGAGTAAGAATATCGGGAGGAAGTTTTTCAAGAATTTCCCTAAACCGTTGGCCCATCCAATCATGGGATACCACCACCCTATCCATGATATCGTCAACGGTGGGTTGTTCCTTTTCCTGTCCAATTAAGGGTAATTTAGATAGTGTGCAGGTTTCTTGATCGGTTGTGGCAGCGATGCAGGGGATAATTACCCCACTATAGGGTCCGGCAGAATTTACCGCTTTAAGGTCCGAGAAAGGTCCTTTGGTTATCCCGGATGGAATCTCCATAAATGATTGGTCATTACTAGAACCACACCCAGCCATTAGAAAAGAGAACAGAAGAAAACCTATATAATTGAATTTTTTAATTAAATCCCTTTTATAGGGTGCAAAATTTTTCAATGGGAGAACCTTTTTTAAAGAAATATACATACAGATTAGCTTTTTTGAATTCTGTGTGTCAACGGATTTAAAATCTTTGTTTTTTCAGTAATTTATATCCATTTGGAGAAGGTGTGTTTTAATAAAAAATGATCAATTTTTTTTCGGGACCTCTTTTTGTCTAATGAATATTGAATAAAGAAAATTTCTTGACAAAGGTTTTCTTTTTATGATAAATGTTCCATGTTCAATACAAAGCAGTGTTGATTTAGACAGTGGCGTCTTTTGGGTCAGCAAGGTCCAGGAGGCGTTTTTTTTTGTGATTTTAGG
The DNA here is from genome assembly GCA_036397255.1 of Nitrospiria bacterium. Classification (NCBI taxonomy): domain Bacteria; kingdom Pseudomonadati; phylum Nitrospirota; class Nitrospiria; species Nitrospiria bacterium. The sequence continues at coordinate 15,142 of DASWJH010000056.1, read as the reverse complement.
GGTTTCTGAGGAATGGCGCGGTTGTTTTCTGCGAGGAACCGACATTTGTGTGGGACCCTGTGAATCGTTTTGGGGTGTTGATCTTTAATTGAGGTATATGCTATGAATATGGCCATTATTTTTAAGGTTTTGTGAGATCTGGATGGTCTTACATTTATAAAGGATAAAAAAGAGAGGAGGAAGCAATGACGCCCAAGGAAGTTTTAGAATTTGCAAAAAAACAAAAAGCCGTGATGGCGGATTTAAAGTTCGTTGATCTGTTGGGAACATGGCAGCATTTTTCTGTGCCCATCCATGAAATTGAAGAGGCCATATTTAAAGAAGGGTCAGGTTTTGACGGTTCCAGTATTCGCGGTTGGAAAGCCATCGATTCAAGCGATATGTTGGTGATTCCTGATCCCAACACGGCGGTGATGGATCCCTTTACGGAAATTCCCACACTTTCCCTAGTTTGTAACATTAAAGATCCGATTACGAAAGAATGGTATTCAAGGGATCCCCGATATATTGCCCAAAAAGCCGAGGCCTATCTGAAGGCGAGCAAGATTGGGGATGTGGCTTATTTTGGTCCAGAGGCCGAATTTTTTATTTTTGATAACATCCGTTTTGACCAGACTGCAAATAGCGGGTATTACTTCGTGGATTCTAGTGAAGGGGTTTGGAATACGGGTCGAGAAGAGAATCCAAATTTGGGGTATAAACCCAGGCACAAAGAAGGGTATTTTCCTGTAGCCCCTACAGATTCCTTCCAGGATCTTCGGTCCGAAATGGTTATCGAAATGGAAAAATTTGGTTTGATTGTAGAGAAACAACACCATGAAGTGGCTACCGCTGGCCAGGCAGAAATTGATATGCGGTATGGGGCGTTGCTTCAAATGGCGGATATGCTAATGGCGTACAAGTATATCGTCAAAAATGTTGCTAGGCGCCATAATAAAACAGCCACGTTTATGCCAAAACCCATTTTTGCGGATAACGGTTCAGGAATGCATACCCATCAAAGCATTTGGAAAGGAGGAAAACCCCTCTTTGCCGGAAATGAATACGCGGGAATGAGCCAGCTTGGGCTGTATTATATTGGTGGAATCCTCAAACACGCTCCTGCCCTTGCAGCCCTTACGAACCCCACCACCAATTCCTATAAACGTTTAACCCCTGGGTTCGAAGCCCCCGTAAACCTGGTGTATTCAAACAGGAACAGGAGTGCAGGGATCCGGATTCCGATGTATTCGGATAGTCCCAAGGCAAAACGGATTGAGGTTCGATTCCCTGACGCAATGTGCAATCCCTATTTAGCATTTTCAGCCATGCTCATGGCGGGAATTGATGGGATTGAGAATAAAATTGATCCCGGGTTGCCCATGGAGAAAGACCTGTATTCAATGGCACCCGAGGAGTTAGCAGATGTCCCCAATATGCCGGGATCCCTTGACGAAGCCTTGAATGCCTTGGAGAGAGATCATGCTTTTCTAACCAAGGGAGATGTTTTTACACCAGAGATGATTGAAACCTGGTTGGATTATAAAAGAACCAAGGAAGTGGATCAATTGAGGTTAAGGCCTCATCCTTTTGAGTTTTTCCTCTATTATGACGGTTAAAAATAGCCGCGTTTCCCGATGGGGAAGTGGAGGAAAACCAGGGAGGATAAAATAAGCAAAGGATACGCTGAAGTATCCCGGTTTTTTGGCGAAGGTGCCAGTTTAGGTTTTTAACTGGCACCTTTATTTTTTTATATTAACAGAATGGGTGAATTTTTTTAACCCCAATAAAAGGGATTTGAGATGATTCAAAAAGTTGAAATCAATGAAGACAAAATTTTAGAGCTTACCGCCCTTTATGAAATCAGTAAAACCATGTCTTATTCCTTAAACTTAGAGGGAACTTGCCGGAGAATCATGGAAATCTTGTCCACTATTTTAGGAATGAGGCGGGGAACCTTGACACTTTTAAACCCAACCACAAAGGAATTAAACATAGAGGTGGCATATGGGTTGACCAACGAAGAAAAGGCCCGGGGAAAATTCCGTATTGGGGAGGGAATTACGGGAAAGGTTTTTGAACAACAAGAACCGATGGTTATTCCCGATATCGGTAAAGAGCCCCTTTTTTTAAACCGCACCCGCTCACGGGGAGATATTGAAAAACAAAACATTGCATTTCTATGTGTTCCGGTTCGGGTCAAGGGAGAAACCATTGGGGTTCTCAGTGCGGACCGTTTGTTTGGGGAAAGAATCTCTTTGGAGGAAGATTTAAGGGTGTTAACCATTATCGCTTCTTTAATTGGCCAAACCGTAAAACTGAATCAAATCATTGATGATGAAAAGAAAGAGCTCATAGAGCAAAATCAAACCCTTCAAGAAGCCTTAAGGGCAAAATATCAATTTAAGAACCTTGTGGGGCAAAGCAAGCGGATGCAGGATGTATATGAGGCAATCCATCGGGTGAGTCAAAGCAAAGCCACCGTTTTATTAAGAGGCGAAAGCGGAACCGGGAAAGAACTCATTGCCCATGCGATTCATTATAACAGTCCCCGTAAAGATAACCCCTTTATTAAATTAAATTGCGCAGCTTTCCCTGAAACCCTACTTGAAAGCGAGCTCTTTGGCCATGAAAAAGGTTCCTTTACCGGTGCGATCGCGCGCCGAGAGGGGCGGTTTTTCTTAGCCCATGAAGGAACCCTGTTTTTAGATGAAATCAGTGAAATTCCCATGTCGATGCAGGTAAAACTCCTTCGAGTTTTACAAGAGAGAAAATTTGAGCGTGTTGGAGGGGCCGATACCCTGCACGTGGATATTCGATTGATTGCCGCGACCAACCGGGATTTGGAACGGGCGGTGAAAGAAGGAAATTTCCGGGAAGATCTCTATTTTCGCCTTAATGTGGTCCCTATTTTTATTCCCCCTCTTCGTGACAGGAGAGACGATATCTCTGTTTTAATCGAGCATTTTTTGAAACGGTTTAATTTAGAAAACCAAAAAGGCGTTCGGTTTTCTTCAAAGGCTTTAGACCTGTTTTTGGCCTACCCCTGGCCAGGAAATGTGCGGGAACTTGAAAATGCCATTGAACGTGTGGTGGTGATGAGCCAAAACAGGGTGGTCCAAGTCGAAGATGTTAAACCCATTCTTTCACTTTCCTTGGTTCAAACCGAAGGGCCACTAGTCCCGGAGAAACAAGAGATGTCCTCTTTGCCAGAAAAAGTTGTATCTATTGAACGTGCTCAGATTATACAGGCGTTAGAAAAATGCGGATGGGTTCAAACGAGGGCGGCGAAGCTATTAGGTTTAACCCCAAGACAAATGGGGTACCGAATTATTAAATATGGAATTCTCCCTAAAACACAAGGTCGGACACATATGTAATCTTTGCTACACAATTGTTGGTCGGTGGAAAGGGCTTCCGTGCGTTTTATTTATTATTAAAAACCTATTATAGTTTTTATCGACGAGCTTTCTTTTATTTTTTTAAAAAAAGTAATTTGGTATCCGTATTGCACTATTAATAATGCTAGGTGGTTTGGTTTGAAAGGCAATGGCGCCTCTTTTCAGAAGAGGCTCTTTTTTTTTCTATGCTCCCAGAAGATATTGAAACTTGTATAAACCATGAAATGGGACCGTGAAAAGGTTAATTGGATTCTTTGTTTATATATACAGGATGGATCCTATTCTAAGGTGGGAAAAAGATTGGGTTTAAGTCGTGAACGGGTTCGGCAAATTTTAAGATATGGGGAGAGAAAAGGGTGGGTTTGGGTTGGAACCCCACCAAGGGATTTTCGAATAAAAAGGCAAAGCCTACTAAATCAATTTTCAAACCAAAACGTAATCGAATCCATTTGTCAAAATGGAGGGAAGGGAAGAACAGCCCGTATTTTAGGAATCGGGGATAGGGATTTTAATTGGCTTTGTTCCTATTATGGAATCGAATGGCGAATTTACTATCAAGAATATCGTAAAAAAGAGATTTTAAAAAAATTCATGAAATTCCGGTTAAAGGAAGAATCCCTTCCCAGCTCCTATTACCTCCAACGGCAACGTGGAGGGAAAACCTTATATCACCAAATAATATCCTGCTTTAGAAGTTACAAGAATTTACTTGAATTTGTGTCTGTTGAACCTAAAAAAAGCCCGTATTTAATGGAATTTCTCAAAGAGCGGGTTGGGGGAGTTAAGTAGGAAATGCGTGAAGGAGTCATTTATCCAAAATTTGCTGAGAAATTTTTCCGGATCGATTTCGAGGCCAGTCCAATGCCTGTTTTGTCTTTATATCCCATTCCCAACCCAGTGGAATTGGAAAAATTGAAGGTGGAGCTATGTGGCCTTGAGGAACACCCAAAGGCAATACCTTGGGTTTTATTCAAAAATATTCCACGTGTAAAATTAAAGGTTCCTCTCATCTGCCAAATTTTTAATTGGTCAGAAATGGTGGAATGGGAGGGAGTGAGGTTAGTTGATGTTCTTGACTATTTTAGAATGGAAACCCATCCAGAGGGATTCTATGCCATTCATTCAAGAGATGGTGTTTATTTTGAAACCCTCTCTCGGGATGAGGCAAGGGATCCAAGAGTCTTGCTTGCCTATGGTCTGAATGGGTCGCCTCTTCCCGAGGCCCATGGGGGGCCTCTTCGTCTAGTGGTCCCATTTCTCCAGGGGTATAAAAGTGTGAAATGGGTGGGGGCCATTAGGGCTTATCGGAATGACCCTTATGGGATAAAACGGCTTTTGGGTCAAAGCCCCAGTGCCCAATTAAATGAAACCTGGAGAGAACGGTATGAGATAAAGGTCCCCAAAGGAAAGGCGGGTGATCCTCCTCTCCTGTCTCAAAAACCTCCCCCACCCGTTGAAATCCCACAACTGACCATTTCAAAGTTTGGAAAGGTTCAGGGGAAGATCATTTTACACGAAAAGGATAAAAAGGGGAAAGCCCTTCCCACAAAAAAAGCCACCTTGTGTGAGGTTTTGGCGGTTTTAAGGGTTGGAAAACGCGAAGCAACGCGAAAAGCCCTGGATCAGGTCGGAATTTCCGCTTACACGATTTATGAGGGGTTAGGGCGAAGCCGTCAGCGGGGGTTAAAATTTAAACCTCAAGGTGAGGGGGGCCAAAATGGAGAAGCGGTGATAACGTTTCTTCCCAAGGAAATTTTAACGGTTCTGGTGGAATCAACTAAAGTTCAAGCAGTTATCGAGGCAATCATGAAAACCAATCGGACGGGAAAAGGGCAGCCTGGAGATGGTAAGGTTTTTGTTTTGGAAATGGATGAAGTTCTCCGAATTAGTACCAATGAGGAAGGTCTTTCAGCCATTTAAGATAATGTTAGTTTTATTCCTTTTTTTGAGGAAAGCTAAGAGTTTTTCACCATGAAAATGATTCGGGCGATTATACGCCCTGAAAAAGAAAATGAGGTCCTATCCCACCTGGAAGGGGAAGGATTCTTTGCTGTGACCAAGTTTCCTGTATTAGGGTGCGGGAGACAACGGGGGGTTCAGGTCGGGCCATTTACCTATGATGAACTTTCTAAATTAATGTTGATTCTTGTTGTGGAGGACCAGGACTACGAGCGTGCCGTTCTTGCCATTGAAAAAGGGGGGCATACCGGAAATCCCGGTGATGGAAAAATCTTTACCCAAGATGTGCGGGATGTGTTTACGGTTCAAACGGGATCAAAGGAACTTTAATTCCACTCCTTTCATTTGGAGGATAAAATATTGAGGATAAAGGAATCGGGCAGTCAAAAACGGCTGGTGGTCATTGGGAATGGAATGGCAGGGGTTGCCGCCGTTGAGCAGGTTTTAAAAATTCGCAAGGATTTCAATATCATTATTTTTGGTGAGGAACCCCATGTGAACTATAACCGCATTCTTCTTTCTGATGTTTTAGCTGGGAAATATTCAAAAGATAAAATTTATTTAAACACCCGCCAGTGGTATGAAGAGAACCAAATTGACTTGCGAACGGGGTTGAAAATAAAAGCCATCGAACCGGCTTCCAAAACCGTAGTGGACGCATCGGGAAAGGTGACTTCTTACGGAAAACTTCTCATTGCCATCGGTGGAAGACCGGTGATTCCCCCAATTCAGGGGGTAGATAAAAATGGGGTGTTTGTTTTCCGAAACCTTCAGGATACCCAAGAAATTTTACAGTGTGCCCCTGAGGTTAAAAACGCTGTTGTGATCGGAGGGGGATTGTTGGGGCTGGAGGCGGCCCGGGCCATGACCCATCACGGCTTGTCCGTTACGGTGGTCCATTTAATGACCCATCTCATGGAACAGCAGTTGGACCTTACAGCTGGAAATATCTTAAGGCGGGAAATAGAAAGAATGGGTATTCGGGTAATGCTGAATGCGACCGCTATAAAAATTTTTGGCGATGACCATCCGGAAGGAGTACAGCTGAAGGACGGGCATAAAATCCCTGCTGAAATGGTCCTTATTTGTGCAGGGATTCGTCCCGATTTAGAACTGGCCAACTCCGCTGGTCTTCAAACGAATAAAGGGATTGTGGTCAATGATCAATTGCAAACCAGTTTCCCGGATATTTACGCGGTAGGGGACGTTATCGAGCACCGGGAAAAGATTTATGGGTTGGTGGCTCCTTTACACGATCAGGCCAAGGTGGTGGCTGACCAGCTTGTTGGCGATAAAAAATTACAATACGAAGGAACAGTCTGTGCAACGACACTGAAGGTTGCAGGAATAAAACTTACCTCTGCTGGGGTCTTTGAGGAAAAACCAGTTCAAGAAACCGTTGTCTATATGGATACCCAATCAGCCGTTTATAAAAAACTTGTTTTTGATCAAAACCGGTTGGTGGGAATGATTTTATTGGGAGACAATCAAGATGGACAGCGGTTGTTTCAAATTATTAATTCCCAAGAGGATGTGTCGGCCACGAAATCAGAGGTCGAGCAAATGATTCTTAAGCAGCCGGGAATTAAAACCTCCCCTGGATTGAGTATTTTGGACCAAATGCCGGATTCAGAGGTGGTCTGCAATTGTCACAGCGTAACCAAGGGAACGATTCTTTCCGCCATTCGAGGAAAAGGGATCAAAACCCGGGGGGGAATTGCCGCCGATACCCAAGCGACAACCGGATGTGGAAGCTGTACTCAATTGGTGGAGGATCTTTTGTCGAATTCGGATAAGGTTAAAACAGAATTAAAACCGGTTTCTCAAAAGAACCAAACATTTCCCTTGGAACCGGTTTTAGAGGAAAAACCGACTCTGGGATACCCTGAAGTATACCCTAAATCGCTAAATTTGGAACGAATCAAACAGGAAGGACTGGGATTGGATTTTGAAAGGATTCGTCAAAAAGGGGTGATGGCTTTGACAGAGGATGATTACTACCGTTTAAAGACGTACGGTGTGTGCAGCCAAAAACATCCCGGCTATTTTATGGTCCGTATTCGAATTCCAGGAGGTTTTTTGAATGTTAGACAGTTGATGGGCTTGGCAGATCTGGCGGACATTCATGGGCGTGGAAGAGCACATTTCACCACCCGCCAAAATCTGGAGCTCCACTGGGTCCGTGTGGAAGAGGTACCCGAGATTTGGGAAAAATTGGGTGCCATAGGACTTTCGACCCGTTCTGCATGTGGTCACACATTGCGAAACGTGGTGGCCTGCCCTCATGGAAATATTAGTGAGGAAGGAATATTGGATGTTTTACCATTTGCAAAAGCAATCAGTGACCATTTCATCCAACGCTCTGATTGGATCAATCCAAAGATGCCAAATCGTCTTAATATATATTTAGCTGGATGTCCTCAATGTGCCCCCGATGTCCAGATCAACGATATTGGTTTTGTAGCTGTTAAACGGCCAGGTGGGCATGATCTTGAAGAAGAAACTGGTTTTGAAGTATGGGCGGGGGGAAGTTTAGGAGCTCACCCCATCCTAGGAATCAAACTAAGTGATTTCATTTCAAAGGAAGATGTTTTGGCTGCCTGTCAAACTATTTTTTACCTGCACACTCAATATGGAAACCGGAACAAAGCAAAGTCCAGATTGAAGTGGTTATTGGATCAATGGGGGCCTGTAAAATTTACAAAAGCATTTGAGAAGGTTTTCGAGAAAAAAAGGACACTCCCGGAAAATAAATTGTTAATGGAGTCGTTGTCAGAACGTGGAGGTTCTATCCCAGGTCCCCATATAAAACTAAAGCCGAACTTTACTCTCTCCTATGATCCATTTTCCCTACCGCCAGGATGTTATCCCCAAAAGCAGCGAGGGTATGTGTGGATGAAAGCGGGTGCTCCTCTCGGAGAGTTTCGTTCGGATCAACTTCGGGAGCTTGGGAAAATATCCAAACGTTTTGGAAACGGGGAAATTTATCTTACAACCGAACAGGCTGCAGAATTGCATTGGGTCCGCACGGACAAAATGAAAAAAGCGCTTCGCACCCTTGAGAAAAATGAACTTCGCCCAATCGCCGAAGCCGCTGGACCGAAATTGCTGGCCTGTCCCGGGACCGAATTTTGTGTTCTGGCTGTGACCAATGCCCAGGGTGCTGCAAGAGAAATTCTCCGGAACTATCAACCTAACGGTTCCGAAAAGGCTGATCTCCTTAAAAAGATTTCCATTCATATTTCGGGATGTCCCAATAGCTGCGCAAAACATCAAGTGGCAGACATCGGTTTGGCAGGAACTTTTTCCTCCCAAGAAGATGGTTCACGGTTTTCCTATTTATTATTTCTGGGTGGCGCGATGGAAAATGGGGTTCGATTGGGGCAAATGGTTCGAAAAGGGATTACCGAAGACCAACTGATTCCTGAAATTGATGCTTTGCTGGATATAATTTTGGACAATGGAAAACCTGATGAACCTTTCCGGGATGTGGTAGAGCGAATGGGCCCTTCAACGTTCGCCAACCTTCTGGAGTCAAAATGGAATTCCTCAAAATCAGAATCTTTTAAACCTGTACCCATGGAGTTGGATTTAGCGGAGGTATAAAGAATGAAACTGATTCAAGCCATCATCCGGCCCGAGAAAGAAAAATCCGTCCTCAACAGTTTAGGAAAAGCTGGGATTCATGGGTTTACAAGGTGGGATGCGATGGGGCGGGGACGGCAAAAAGGAATTCAAGTGGGCCCGGTTCGATATGAAGAGATTTCTAAAATTTGGTTAATGGTGGTTGTGGATGAAAGCCTAGTTCATCGGGCCTTAGAGACCATTAAGATTGCGGCTCAAACGGGTAATCCGGGGGATGGAAAAATTTTCATTTCTTCATTAACTGAGGTCCGAACCATCAGTGCCTCGCCCCATGGTGGGGAGCCCTCTTTAAAAATTAAACCTACAATAAAGTCATAGTTCAAACATCTTTGTCTTACCTTCTGGTTATACCCCCTTCCTTTTAAAGTCTGTTCTTACATTAAATTGTCGTCGGTAAAACCACTCCTTTCAAAGAAAAAGACTCGTGGCATGATTTTTGTAGTACAAGGTAATTCTATAAACATTTACCCATAACCAAATTTAAGATAAATGATGAAGCCATTTGTTAGGGGGAGACCATGCCATGTCTGAAATAAAATTTAACCTGTTTACTTTTACGGGAAAGGTTCGAACCTTACATCTGACCTGGGTTGCTTTTTTCTTAACCTTTTTCGTGTGGTTTAACCACGCCCCTTTGATGGCATCCATGCGGGAGGCCTTGAACCTGACAGACCAGCAAGTGAAGCTCCTATTAATTCTCAATGTTGCTCTAACCATTCCAGCGCGGATTATTATTGGGATGCTGGTAGATGCATTCGGGCCCCGGCGCATGTATTCTTTATTGCTGTTTATTTCTAGTTTTCTCTGTTTTGGATTCGCCATTGCGGATAATTTTGAACAAATGGCCCTGATGCGTTTTCTTCTTGGTTTTGTGGGTGCTGGGTTTGTGATTGGCATCCGAATGATCAGCGAATGGTTTCCTGCCAAGCAGGTTGGCCTTGCAGAGGGAATTTATGGGGGTTGGGGGAATTTTGGCTCTGCTGCAGCTGCTTTGTCCCTTCCAACCATAGCCTTGGCTTTTGGAGGGCCTAGTGGATGGCGATACGCTATAGCCTTGACTGGAATTTTTGCCCTGATCTATTCAATTATTTATTTCTTCAGTGTAACGGATACGCCTCAAGGGTCAACCTACTTTAAACCCAAAAGAAATGGTGCCTTGGAGGTTACCAGTAAGGGGGATTTCTTTTTGTACCTGATCATGAATATACCCATGTATGGGGCCTTGGCTGTTTTGGCCTGGAAATTGGGTCCTGTAAACCTTCACCTTCTTAGTCTTGGCATGACCAATTTGATTTATTTGGTGTTAGTGGGTATGTATATTTTTCAAACCGTCAGGATTTATCAAATCAACCAACATGTTTTTGCAGAACCCGCTCCTCAATTAGAACGCTATAAGTTTAAGCAGGTGGCCGTTTTGGATCTAGCTTATCTCGTGACATTTGGATCGGAATTGGCGGTGGTTTCCATGCTTCCTCTTTTCTTTAAAGATACCTTTGGAATTTCCCTGGTGGCTGCGGGTTTGCTAGCCTCGGGTTATGCTTTTATGAATCTTTTTGCTCGGCCGGGGGGAGGGCTCATCAGTGATAAGTTTGGTCGGAAGCGAGCATTGGTTATGCTTTTAATTGGATTGGCTGCAGGGTATTTTCTGATGAGTATGATTAATTCCAATTGGCCAGTTTTCCTGGCCGTGTTCATCACCATGGCATGTTCTTTTTTTGTGCAATCGGGGGAAGGCGCCGTATTCGCAATGGTGCCCCTGGTAAGGCGACGGCTCACGGGCCAGGTTGCCGGAATGGCTGGGGCATATGGCAATGTAGGGGCGGTGAGTTTTTTGACGCTTCTTTCCTTTGTTTCCCCTCAAGTGTTTTTCTTGGTGATTGCCGTGGCGGCAGTATTGACTTTGGGTGTTGTCACCGTTTTCCTGGAAGATCCCCAGGGACATATGGTAGAAGTTTTACCAGATGGGACCGTTCAAATAATTGAGGTTACCTGATGGTTAAATTGGGTTGAAAGACCAATGAGTGCTTCATTAAAAGTAAAAGTAGGGCAATCCAGCGATGCAGGGGTCAAAAACAAAAATGATGACTCCTGTGGCATTTACATTCCTGAAGTGCCCCTTTTGACGACAAAGGGAATCGTCGCCGTTATCGCGGACGGAATGAGCAGCAGCGAAGCGGGGAGGGAGGCCGCTGAAGCTTGTGTTCTTGGTTTTTTATCCGATTATTTCAGTACTCCTGAATCATGGTCCGTCAAAAAATCCGGAGGCAAGGTATTGTCCGCGCTCAACCGGTGGCTTTATGGGCAAGGCCAAAAACTCCATGGTTCATGCCGGGGAATGGTTACCACCTTAAGTATCCTTGTGGTTAAATCCACGACCGCTTACCTTTTTCATGTTGGGGACACACGCATTTATCGGTTCCGGGGAAATGATTTCGAATGTCTTACCCGAGATCACCGGGCTTTATTGTCCGCTGACAAACATCATCTAACTCGGGCAATGGGAATCGAATTAGAGTTAGCGATAGATTGCTGTACCATCCCGGTGGAAAAAGGAGACCTTTTTTTGCTAACCACCGATGGTGTTCACGATTACATTTCACCTCAGGAACTAAAAGAAATTCTAAAAAAAATTGATGACCCGGAATTAACGGTCCGTGAAATTATTGGTCGCGCACTGATGAATGGAAGCGGTGATAACCTGACCTGCCAAATGGTTCGAGTGGATCGACTTCCTCTGGAAAATAAAATGGATCTCTATGAGAAGCTGACGGAGCTTCCATTTCCCCCTTCTCTGGAGCCGGGGATGAGTTTAGATGGATATCGGGTTCTCCGAGAGCTTCATTCGAGCAACCGTGTTCAAATTTATTTGGCTTGTGACATTGAAACCGCCCAGGAGGTGGTCCTTAAAACCCCATCGGTTAATTTTGAAGATGATCCTGAGTACATTGAGCGGTTTTTGCAGGAGGAGTGGATTGGAAGACGGATTCACTCCTCTCATGTATTGAAAATTCTTCCACACCATCGTCCACGAAGCTTTTTGTATTACGTGACCGAACGGATCCCAGGCCAGACCCTACGGCAGTGGATGGTGGATCACCCCCGTCCCGCCCTTACACAGGTGCGTTCCATCGTGGAGCAAATTGCGTTAGGCCTGTATGCCTTTCACCGTCTGGAAATGTTTCATCAAGATTTAAAGCCAGACAATATAATGATCGATGAACATGATACGGTAAAAATCATTGATTTTGGTTCAACAAAGATCGCTGGTTTAGAGGAAATTGCGGTTCCTTGGAGTCGAAATCCCGGAGGTGGTACCCTTCATTACATGGCCCCTGAATGTTTAAAAAGAATCATGAGCACAGAGCAATCGGACCTTTATTCTTTGGGAGTGATTACCTATGAAATGTTAACAGGAAAACTGCCTTTTGACGAAACCTTTTTATCTTCTCATAAAAATCAATCGGTTTTTATCCCCGTTATGATCCATAACCAAAATATACCCGTTTGGGTAAACGGGGCCATCCAAAAAGCAGTGGAAAAAGATCCAAAAAAACGTTATGAAAATATTTCAAAATTTATTTATGATTTATCACACCCCAACGCTGTTTTTCTATCGAATGTTTCAAAGCCCCTGCTAGATAAAAACCCAGTTTTCTTTTGGAAAATCTTTACCGTTTTACTTCTAATCATCAACCTAATACTTTTATTTTTGCTTGTTCCATAAAGCCAAACCCCCCAAAAAAAACTTTTGATTTAAGCCCCTGTTGAACCTAATTCTTTTTTTCTAGGAAGGATAAAAAAATAAGACAATTTTGTAGTTAATGACAAAATTGTTTGTTAAAGTAAAAATCATTAAAAACCAATCAGTTCTAAAACGTGATTTTGTGAAAGTTCAAAAATTATACAATTTTGTAGTTTTATTTAATTTCTCCAATAATAATTATTTCCGAGAATCATTAGATAATATTAATATAACTTATTGAATTATATAGGTTTAAAATTTTATATCTTTTTTAAAAGTGTGTTGGCACAGAGATTGCGTATTAGTGAGTTTATATTGGGTTGTGATTATCTTTTTTTTGGCAATGGCGCCATTCAACCATTTAGATTTGAATGGCGTTTTTTTTATTAATTAGCAAACGGTATAAAGTTTTAGGTAAGAAATCTTGAAAAATTTAAGGAGGAACTGTCAATGTTTAACTTTCCCTTTCAAAAAACAATGACCAGAGGATTTAAACTTGAAAAGATTTTCCTTTGGTTAATTTTCATGATAATTTTTTTTCCTGGGAGTGCCATTGCCCAAGAAGAGGCACAAATCAGTGCGGGTGATACCGCATGGATGTTAACCGCGACGGCATTGGTCTTATTTATGACCATCCCGGGGCTGTCCCTCTTTTATGCCGGGATGGTTCGAAGTAAAAATGTTCTGTCGGTTTTAATGCAATGTTTTGCAATTACATCTTTAATGACGGTCCTATGGGTTATTTATGGTTATAGTATTGCTTTTGGGGGTGAGGGGGCCTATTGGGGTGGACTTAGCAAAATGTTTTTAAAAGGAATTGGCGTGGATACATTGAGCGGGACGATTCCTGAGACGGTATTTATGACCTTTCAGATGACGTTTGCCATTATTACTCCCGCCCTAATCGTAGGGGCCTTTGCGGAGCGCATGAAATTCTCCGCCATGCTGGTTTTTATGGCCATTTGGTTAACCATTGTTTATGCTCCCATCACCCATTGGGTTTGGGGCGAGGGTGGTTGGCTGGGTGGAAAAGGAATTTTGGACTTTGCGGGGGGTACCGTGGTTCACATCAATGCGGGGATTGCGGGGTTGGTCGCTGCACTTGTGTTGGGAAAACGAAAAGGTTATCCCAATACCGCAATGCCCCCACATAACTTGACCTTAACGGTTGTTGGCGCGTCCATGCTTTGGGTGGGCTGGTTTGGTTTCAACGCGGGAAGTGAACTCGCAGCCGATGGGGTAGCGGGGATGGCAATGGCGGTCACCCAAATTGCAACGGCTACCGCAGCCCTTGGGTGGATGTTTAGCGAATGGCTTGCTCATGGAAAGCCCAGTGTTTTGGGAATTGCTTCAGGAGCAGTGGCTGGTTTGGTTGCGATTACACCGGCTTCTGGGGCCGTTGGTCCCATGGGAGCCCTCATCATTGGGGCAGTGGCCGGAGTGGGGTGTTTCATCGCTGCTACCAAGATAAAGCGTGCATTGGGTTACGATGACTCCTTGGATGTATTTGGAGTTCACGCCATTGGGGGTATTATTGGGGCAATCCTTACGGGGGTGTTCTGTGCAGAAAGTTTGGGTGGAGCCGGTTTCGGTGACGGTATTTCGGGAATTGGTGGTCAAGTGGTTGTTCAATTTACCGGGGTAATGGCCACCATTATATATACCGGCATCGTTAGCCTCATTATCTTGAAGGTGGTTGATGTCATCATGGGGCTGCGTGTGAGTGAAGAAGAAGAGACTGAGGGTCTGGATATTTCCCAACACCAAGAAAAAGGCTATATACTCTAATGGCTGTTTGGCCGAGAGAGGCGATGAGGCAAGGAGGATTTCTAACATGAAAAAAATTGAAGCAATTATTAAACCGTTTAAATTGGAAGAGGTCAAGGAAGCCCTGACCGATATTGGGGTTCAGGGGATGACTGTAACCGAAGTTAAAGGTTTTGGAAGACAAAAAGGACATAAGGAAATATATCGGGGAGCTGAGTATACCGTTGATTTCCTTCCAAAGGTGAAAATTGAAGTGGTTGTATCTTCCAATCAATTGGATCAGGTAGTGGAAACCATTATTCGCTCAGCAAAAACCGGAACCATTGGTGATGGCAAAATCTTTGTAACCGATCTAACTGAAATGATCCGGATTAGAACAGGTGAGAAAGGAGATTCTGCGTTATAGGAAGTGGTTATTGAAAAAATCTTTTTTCTTTATTTGGTGAATCCCGATTTGATTAAAAAAAGGGGGGACGATTGAGTCCCCCTTTTTTTTGGGGGAGCTTTCAGGTACTGTCAAGTATTTTGTGTGAATTTAGTGAACCAGTGTAATCTATGATTCACCCTGCCCACCGGCGTTTTCCTCCAAGCCAGCTCCATCTTTAATGCAATAAAAGCCAGAAGTCTGTAACAAGAACTTTCTCCTGCC
>DASWJH010000055.1 GCA_036397255.1 Nitrospiria bacterium | reverse complement strand
GAATTACTCAGCAACTGTATAAAGTTTGTGACCCCTTTCCTACACCCCAATCACAAATTATAAAGGTAGATTATATCCGTATCCTGGATGTTCCCCAGATTCCTTAGCTTCCCTTCTTCAACCTTATTCTTGACCTTTATGACTTGCCCGGGTTTAATCAAGCTAAGTACTTTCTGAAAAAAAAAGAGGTGTTTTTACATCAGGAAAAAATTTTCCCGGATTTCAAGGCGGGGGAGGAACTTTTTTTTCAAAGAATTTTTTGAGAAAGATTTGTTGGAAATTTTATTTAATATCTGAAAGTAAATGAAATTGGGTGCCTTTCAAATAATGGCTCCTGGAACCAAGCCTCCGGATTATGTTAAACTAAAACTTTTACTCGAAGATTAAATGATCGGCAAGATTTTTTTGAGTTTATTCATAGTGGGTTGAGGCTTTTCATCTTCTATCGGTTATCAATCAGGAAGGGGAGGCGGAGGCCATCCGGACCGAGGATGGAATACCCTACTCCTATCCCATTTTTTTCAACCTTGATGAAAAAGGGCTTTGGAAGTTAAGGGGGTTTTAGAAAAAATAGATGAGTTTAAATCGAAAAAAATTTAACCTGATTTTGCTTTTTACGTTGGTTTGTTGGTTTGCCGGTGGATCCAAATTTGTAGAAGCGGGATACCGGGGACCGTTTGAAGGACGGATAGTAGACCAAGAGACCTTAGAGCCAATCCAAGGAGCGGTGGTTTTTGTAGAATGGCATAAAGAAAAGTTAACCCCCGTTCATCCTGTTCAGGAATTCTATGATGCGGCGGAAGTTCTAACCGATGAAAATGGAGAGTTTTATGTTCCAAAAAAGTGGTCTTGGAACCCATGGACTAGCTTGATGGCGTATTCAAGGGTCATCCTCTTTAAAGCAGGGTATGGGTCTGTTACCATTTCCCATTGGCCAGGTTTAAAGGATCTGGCGGAAGAGATGAAAACCTTTGATGTTGAGACAAGAAAGAAAGCAGGACCCGAACTATATTTTGATATTCTTTTCGAAGAAAGGTCCTCCAAAAAAGATCTCCCAATTTTCTTACTTAAAAAACTAACTTTAAAGGAAGAAAGTTTGAAAAACCGACTTGGTTTAGATCCAGGTTCAGAGGTACCTAAGGAAAAGAAAATCCTAATTTTGAAAGAAATAGAGCGTGATAAAACTTTTACCAAAAGAGCAATAAAAAATGAAAAAAAATAGTACTCCAAAAATTTTCTTCTTTATTTGCTTTTTAATCCCTAACTTATTTATTGAGCACGTTTTTGCGTGGAAAATACCTACACATGAATTGCTGTCAAGGGAAGCAGTAGTAGCCTCAAATTTGAATAATGGGGTTTTACAATCACTGGGGTTTGAAAATTTGGAAACAGAAATTACCGGTAATAACTTTAATAATGAGACGGTTAACCAAAACATCATAGAGTGGGTTGAGAGCGGAGCTAGATTTGAAGATGCAGGCAATCTTTTAACAGGGCGGTTGTATAACCACTTTCATAACCCTTTATTGGAATGGCCTTTCGCAGGGTTGAATGATGATATTATTGGTTTTCCCCTTCAAGGAGAATCTTCGGTTCTTTGGGCGCAAAACGCAACTATTTTAGAAAACCCTGACTGGTCGTGGTGGGGAATTCGGGAGTCTTTCTTTCAAGGCCTGACATCCATAACGTCAAGTGAAAGGGAAGCTCAATTCGCTCGAGTATTTGCTGGACTTGGACATATGATTCACCTAGTACAGGATGTAGCTCAACCTGATCATGTCCGAAATGATGCTCACGCTTTTGATTTCTTTTTAGTGCAGGGAATGGAACACTGGGCAAAGGTAAACCCCGATGATATTGAGGATTTCGTTAGCATTCCAGATTTCCCGAATTTATCTTTAGATAGCCCTATCAATAATCTAGCCCCTTTGGCTAGGTTTTGGGATACTGATCAATATGACGGTACATCCAACACGGAAGGTCTAGCTAAAGGGCTTACAGTAGGATTGGCCGAATACACCAACCGAAATTACTTTAGCGAAGATACTATCGATTCTTCTGACTCACACCACCAATTCCCATTTCCTTCCGTTGATATCCAGAATTACCACGTTTGTGCTGATGACCCTCCTCCCAGTTCCTTTGGAAGTAAGCGTTGGTATATTAGTCGTGACCCATGTGATTCCACAGACGGAATTGACCATTTTCTGGCTCAGAGCCTCCTTCGTGATGTGGTTAACCAACAACCGGTTGAGATTACTTCCGCAATGCAGATCGATAATAGGGTCCGTAGGGATTATGCAAGCGACCTGATTCCCCGGGCCGTCGGCTACTCAGCCGGTCTTATCAATTACTTTTTCAGAGGGCAACTTGCTGTTGAGCCGGTGAATGATACCCATTTAAGGGTGTACAATCAATCTTCTGAACCCTTAAATTCAGGCACCATCGAACTTTTCTATGATAATCCCCAAAATCAAAGGGTTCCGATTACGGCAAGCCCTTTTGTGATTTCAGCCCCAATTGCCCCTGGTCAAACCTCCGACTCTATTCCCTACATTCCACCTTTGGATAACGCTAACCCCGGGAGGTACTGGGCAGTATTTAGCGGGACTTTAGGGGCCGAAAATAACGCTGTCATTGGGTCTTTCGGTTTTCTGTGGCAGGAGGAATGGGATAATGGGATTACCGGTAATCACTCCTGGTGGCACATGGCAACTGATCCGATTTACATTAATTCCCTAGATCCTGGAAGTGTTATTAATACAGAAACCAGCAACGGCATTCTGACCATGGAAAATTCCCGCGTCCCCCAATTTTTGTATGCAGACCCGGATACTGGAATTGTCTACTATGGCTATCCCGACAATCAGGTTAATGAATCGATTGTTGGGGTGTTCGATTATATTGGGTCAAATGACGAGATATATTTTGATGGGTTTCCAATTCCCGTTACACCCGAAACAGAAGTCCATGTTAAGGTCAATGAGATGACCACATTAGGGCAACCCCCTCCCCCCCAGTGTGCCTATCAGGGTCAAAATGGAGCATTCCAACATATCAGTATTGACTTTAACCAAGACTTTTTCGTAGGGCCTGATATTGAATTGACCATTTCAGGTCAGCAGTTTATTGCAGGAGATACATTTAAGCCGGTTTTTATTTCCATTGGCCAGGAAACCCGTCTGAATATTTATCAGGCTTTGCAGGACCGTGGGGTGGTAATTACCCCACCTCTTGAGATAACCCATATTGGAATGACTCAGCAATTGTTTGAGGTGTGTGATCCCTTCCCTACACCTCAATCCCAGATGATGGAGATTGAATATATCCGCATCCTGGACGTTCCCCAAACTCCTTAACCCCCCACCTCTTAATCTACTTTTTTACCCTTTTCATAGATTTCGTTTTGTTGAATCCCATTTTCTCCTATTAATAGAAGTGGTTTTTTAAAAAATATTTTCACCTGTTTTCCTAAGGGTTATTTTCCCCTCCCGATTAAAAAGAAGATTGAATAGGTTACTATTCTATTTAACCCACCAAACAATAAATTTTTTGAATAAAATGTATTGTTTCCATGGAAAACAGCAGGGGGATTCCCCTGATCGACGGTTGGGTTGGGTCTTTGGATTGGGATTCTAAGGAATTTAAAATGGGGAGATTTCTCTTGATGAGCTTATTTTCATTATACTATAATCTCTATTTAACCTCTTAATACAAAAGGAAAAGGTTCGGGTTTTAATGAAACGGTTATTTCTCCATGAGAACCATAAAGCGTACGGAGCGGAATTTGGCCCTTTCGGGGATTGGGAATTGCCACTCCACTATGGTTCCCTTGAAAAAGAGCCAGTCCAGGTCCGAAAAACCGGAGGGATCATTGACCGGTCTTTTATGGGGAAACTCTTGATTGCCGGAAGTGACCGGCTCTCTTTTCTTCAAGGGATGGTGACAAACGATGTTAAACAGGTCACTCCCGAAAAGGGAATCTATAGCCTGGTGGTGACGGTCAAGGGAAAGATCGTTGCCGATTTTCTGGTTCTGGGTTTGGAGGAAGCCTTTCTCCTAGTGCTTCAACCGGAGTTAAGCGAAAAAGTTCAAACCCATCTGGATAAGTTTGTGATTGCATCGGATGTCAATTTGCAAGACGTCAGCGGCCAATGGGGTCTTTTTTCCGTCTACGGTCCATCGGCCCCTGTGCTTTTAAAAGGGGTGCTGGGAAAAGAAATTACCCAAAAGGACCCTTTGTCGGTTGAGGTTCATACCTGGAACGGTCACAACGTTTGGCTAATTCATCAACAGGAGTTGGGAACCCTCGGTTTTGATATTCTGATACCCCAAGAGCAGGCAATTTCTTTATGGGAAGAATTAAGGTCAAAAGGAGGCGACTTGGGTATCGCCCCTTTTGGCTGGAAAGCCTATGAGGTCCTTCGGATCGAAGGGGGGGTCCCACGGTATGGATATGAATTGGACGAAAGCGTATTTCCATTAGAGGCGGAGGTGGAGAATGCAGTGAGTTATGATAAAGGGTGTTTTCTGGGACAGGAAACCATAACCCGGATGAAGTTTCGTGGGCACGCGAATCGGCTTCGAATTGGGTTTGAAGCGGGGGGGAAGGAACCTCCGAAAAAAGGAGACCCTATACTATGTGAAGGAAAGGAAACCGGTTGGGTAACCAGTTCTGCATTCTCACCTTTTTTACAAAAAGTGGTGGGAATGGGATTTATCCGCAGGGATTTTACGGCCCCGGGAACACCCCTGAAGATCAAAATGAAATCCGGTGAAACCGAAGGAAAGGTATGCTCGCTTCCCTTGGTGGGTTTGAAAGAAAAAACGGGTTAACATAATAATTATAAAAAAGGAGATTTGGCGTGGAAAATATCCAGCAACAGTTTAGCGGTGATTGGGCCCTAATCCTTGGGGCGTCCAGCGGTTTTGGAGAAGCTGCGGCCCTAGAGTTGGCCCGGGTTGGGTTCAATATTGCTGGCGTTCATCTGGATCGCCGTTCAACCCTTCCCAATGTGGAGCGGATTGTGCAGAGCATCCAAGCTGAGGGAAGGGAGGCTTTATTTTTCAATGTGAATGCTGCAGATTCCAGCAAACGTCATGAGGTAATTGAAACTTTGGAAAAAAAATTTAAGGAATCGCCCCCCCAACCTCTTTTAAGAGTTTTTTTGCATTCGCTCGCCTTTGGTACCCTCAAACCGTATATTGCCCCCAAGGCTGGGGAAGCGATTACGGATTCCCAAATGGGAATGACATTGGATGTGATGGCCCATAGTTTGGTTTACTGGGTCCAAGATCTGATGTCTTCCCAATTGATGGGAAAAGGAAGCCGGATTTTTGCACTTACCAGTTCCGGTGGATCCCGGGTTTGGCCTACTTATGGTGCTGTTTCTGGCGCAAAGGCGGCTCTAGAATCTCATATCCGTCAGTTGGCCCTTGAGTTGGCTCCTTTTGGTATCACCGCAAATGCCATTCGGGCAGGGGTTACCGATACCCCTGCACTTCGAAAAATTCCCGGACATGAGCGGATGATCAAAGAGGCTCAGCAGAGAAACCCTTCCGGACGCCTCACGACTCCCTTGGACGTAGCCCAGGCCATGGTCATGTTAGCCAGTCCAACCGCTCATTGGGTGACCGGCAATGTCATTGGGGTGGATGGGGGAGAGGATATTGTGGGATAGTTTGGTAATTCTATTAAACCGAATTGTGGAAAAAAGAGTAAACTGGATTTTTTTCAAAAATATTCTATAATTTTAATTATTGGGAAAATACCTTCAATGCTCCTGATAAGGATTCCTGAGAATGACCCTTTTATTAAATGCCACTTATGAGCCTCTCCGGGTTTTAAATTGGAAGCGTGCGATAACGCTCCTTTGGCAGGGGAAAGTTGAAGTTTTAGAAGTATATGATCAGGAGATTCGGGGTGTTTCCATTACCATTAAATTACCTTCTGTTTTACGCCTATTAAGAGTGGTCAAGGTAAAAAACTGGCACCGTGCGGTGAAATTTTCACGAGCCAATATCTTTTTAAGAGACCGTTATTCTTGCCAGTATTGCAAAAAACGATTTCGAACAGAAGATCTGACTTTTGATCATGTTGTTCCCATTGCGCGAGGAGGGAAAAAAACATGGGAAAATATTGTGACTGCCTGCATTAGATGCAATAATAAAAAAAGCGGGCGGACGCCGGTAGAGGCGAGAATGAAACTCATTAAAAAACCTGAAAAACCCAACTGGCAGCCTTCCCTGACCATTACCATTGGGATAAAAAATGCCCCGGAAAGTTGGCGTGATTATCTGTATTGGAACCTTGAACTCGATAACGACTCTGATCCCGATACTTCGTGAGAAATTCCCCCTTCTTATCCCCTCGGAATTTCTAAGAATGGTTTTTCCCTTCGATTAATACCGTAAAGTCCTCCCAATTTGTTTTTAATAGACACCTCCAAACGGACCGGAATATTGTTTTTGAATTACACCTTTTTCTTTTATTAGGTGAACCGAAAAAAAGGGGTTCAATCTCATTGGCAGGGGTGTGATCGTTGACCGGCGGATGCTTGTCTGATGTAGTCTCTGACCATTTGGGCTACATTTTCATAGGGAAACCGGCTTGGAAGGGAATCCCCTTCGGGATTGGTATATTTTAATGCCGTGGTCAGAGACCCACCTTGAAAACCTTGAGACATCCAGCGGCCGAGGCCCCTTCCATCATAAACGTTGAGACGGCTGGCCAGTTGTTCCATGGGAACTTGAGGGATTTTTGGCCGGGTGATGGTTTCGGCCCAACTGTAATAGCGATACTCTAAGTCGTAACAAAACCCTTCTGAATGAATCTGGACGATTAAAAATAAATTTCCCTGACAGTGGTGATCAATGGCATATTTGGATGGCCTTTTTCCACAGACCAAAACGGTTAAACTTTCTTTTGGAAATTCTTTTCGAAGAACCTCCCCCTTTTCAAATTGTTCAAAAGAGTTTTCAATTTTTATATATTCAGAAAGCCAAAATTTCTCGTATGCACTGAGATTGGAGAGAAGCAAAGGGAGCTGTTCTAGTAATTTTTCGTAGCAGAATTGATCCTTCTTTTCATCTCTCCATTCCCTCATGGTTTCTGCAAAGGGAGATTCCGGGGATTCCCGGAAGGCGGTGACCAGGAGGTTGAATTGAACCGCCTTCGGCTGGGTGAATTGAGAAAAATCCCCTACCTCAGCTGCAGCGATCAGAAATTCTTTATGGGGTAAAGCCTGGGACGGGGAAAGAAGCACCCAAAGGGCCAAAAGACCATCCGTATCAAAATGGTTGTTGGATAGAATATCGCACTTTTGAATATATTTTTCTGAGTGAGGATGGGTGATAAATTTAATAGCAATTTCCGTGGAGGTGTCTGCGGTGAAAACCTCAGGGGTTTGATTGCCTTTCCAGTGGCTTAAATGAAAGCTATTGGGAACAATTCCATCTACGGAGATTTTCGTTTCACTGAGAATTTCAGGGGAATAATAAATAAATTTCATAAGGGACCTTTTTGAAGAAGTGTTTCAATCCAATGGTTAATTTTATTTAATTCAGGTTGTCGTTGTGTTTTGGAATAAATCACCTGAAGGTTTCGGAGCATTCGGGCCAAAATTGTCTGATCGGAAACCTTCTCCAAAAAAGATGAATGAAATGGTATTCCTGAATTTTGCAGGAATTGGACACAGTCTTGAACCTTTAATAGGGCTCCCTTATGATAGGGATCGATTAAGAACTTTTGGGTCTCCTTTTCATAGCCGAGGATAAAATGAATCGGCATGCCAATTCCAAAAATGGGGAGATTTAAGCGCCGGCCCAGGAATAAATAAATGGCAGAAAGACTAATGGGGATTCCTTTTCTTCGATCTATGACACGATTCAAATAACTGTTTTCCGGATCATGGTAGCTCAAGGCGTTTCCATGAAACCGCTCTTTTTCAAATAAAAAAATATTGAATCGATGAATAATTTCAAGGGGTTGTTGAGTGTCTCCCAAAGATTTTTTCAAATCTTCTGCCATTTGATTTAAAGTGGATCGATAAAAGCTGATTTCCATTTTGGGGTATTGGCTTTTGGCCAAGAGAAAAGCTCCATCCTCGAGGTTTATTTCAGAAGATTCAGATAAGTAAGCGCTGAATTGTTCTTCAAACTCCATCTGATCCATTTCAGCTAGAATGGGGCCTAATTTTTTTTGAACAGGGTTGGGTTTAGTTTTTAATGCCCGTTTAAGATTGACTAGAGAGTCTTCTCCAATTTCCTTGAGTTTTTGTTTTACCAAGGTTACGGTATGTGGATCAGAATCGGTGAGGAGCATAATCAGGGCTTCTATTTCTTTATGGGAGAGGTTAGACATTAATTTGATTTTTCCTTTCAAAGAGTCTCTATTTTCATGCTAACAAGTTTATTCCCTGGATTCAAGGAAGGTTTTGTCCTTTTTGTTTGCATTAAAGCAGAAATTTACCATACAATGCCTTTTGTTTATTTTCTTGCCCTATTGAAGGGTTGGATCAGCTTCAAATTCAGGGCAACATAAAGAAGAGGACCCATTTCTTCTAAAACCCTTCCAGATGGGAAGTGGAGGATTTCTTTAACAAAGTGCAGATAATGGGGAGGCCGGGCCCTGTGCAGCAAGGCCTTATGAACCCCGTCAGGTCCGGAAGGAAGCAGCGGTAAGTAGGTCCCCTTGGGTGCCGCAGGTTTGCCTGGTCTCCCCATTATCTGCACTCAACCGGAAACAGGAGAAAGGATGGATAAGAGCTATCAAGTTTCTGCTCGGAAGTGGCGGCCAAAATTATTTGAAGAGGTGATTGGCCAAGGCCATATTACCCAAACCCTTCAAAATGCCGTTCAAAGTGGGAGGGTGGCCCATGCCTATCTTTTCTCAGGTGAAAGAGGGGTTGGTAAAACAACCGTGGCCAGAATTTTTGCCAAGGCGTTGAATTGTGAGAAAGGACCCACCATCAACCCTTGCAATGATTGTGTGACCTGTCGGGAAATCTGGGATGGGATGGCCATCGATGTCATCGAGATTGACGGAGCATCCAATACCGGTGTGGATGATATCCGGGAGCTTCGAGAAGCGGTCAAGTACATTCCTGTCAGAGGAAGATATAAAGTCTATATCATTGATGAAGTCCATATGTTATCAACCTCTGCTTTTAATGCACTCTTAAAAACCTTGGAAGAACCCCCCGACCGGGTGATTTTTTTGTTTGCTACGACGGAATTACATAAGATTCCACCCACGATTCTTTCCCGCTGTCAGCATTTTACGTTTAAACGAATTCCTTTTGAGGAAATGATTCGACACCTACAAGGGATTGCAGTTGAGGAAAAAATTGAGATGGAAGAGGGGGGGTATAGGCTGATTGCACGTGCCGCTGAAGGGAGTATGAGGGATGCATTGAGTATTTTGGATCAATCGGTGGCCTTTTGTGGTCAGAAAGTGGATTTGGAAAACTTAAGAACTTTACTGGGCATTGTGAACCAACAGATACTGGAAAGGACCATTCATGCGCTACATCACCAGGACACGTCGGATGTTATGGCACTGGTTAATGACCTGGTAGCCCATGGAACAGATTTGCGAAAGTTTTTAGGTGATTTAGTTGAATATATCCGAAATCTTTTAATGATCAAGGTCTCGACCGATCCCTTTTCTTTAGTGGATTTACCCCGTGAAGAAGTGGAGCATTTAAAACAAATTGTGGCTTCCCTTTCCCTGGATGAGCTTCAACGGTGGACTGGGCATTTTGTTAAAACTCAAGTAGAAATCAAACTGTCTCTTTCACCCCGGTTTTCCCTGGAGTTGGCCTTGGTCAAGGCAACGCGAATGGTGAGGACCACCTCCCTGGAGGATCTGATCCAACGGCTTCATGCCATGGAAAAACGTTTGACCGATTTAAATAATAATCTTGTTGGGGAAGAATTCAAAGGTGGGGATCGTTCCTCTGAAAAAGTCCAGAGGGTGTCGCCTAAACCTGCTTCATCAGATGAGGCTGTCCCTCCTGAATTGTTTTTGGAGAAATGGAATCTAATTCTCAAGCGGATTAAAGAAGAAAAACCCAATTTAGGATCTTATTTGGAACAGGGAAGAGTCGTTGATTCCGGTCCGGATAAGGTTACCATTGGCTTTCCTGAAAATTCCTCTTTTTTGATGAAATTGGTTCAAAAGGAGGAGCATATGAAGGTTTTAGAAAGGACATTGGAGCAGGTAATGCAGAGGCCTTTGCCCATCAAATGGACGGTTTTGGATCCTGGATCAAAGACCGAACCGCTACCTTATATGGAAAAAAGTGAACGGGGGGGTGGGGAGGAAATGAACGATCCCATACAGACCCCGTTAATTAAAGAAACATTGGCAATGTTTGGAGGAAAAATAATCGAGGCCAAGGAAGAATAGGAGCAATCATGGCAAATAAAATGTTTGGAGACATCATGAAGCAGGCGCAAGCCATGCAAGAAAAAATGATGAAGGTTCAAGAGGAGGTGGCCAAGAAACAAGTGGAAGCCTCCTCTGGGGGGGGAATGGTAACGGTGGTTGCCAATGGAAAGCAGGAGATTCTCTCCATTAAGATTGATCCGGAGGTGGTTGATCCCAAAGATGTGGAGATGCTTCAAGATTTAATTGTGGCGGCGGTCAATGAGGCACAAAAAAAAGCCCAAGAAATGATGGCCGAGGAGGTCAAGGGGCTAACTGGGGGTTTAAAAATACCCGGTCTGTTTTAAGGTTTTCTTCATGGGGGAGCTACGGGAAAAATGAAAGTTCCGCAGACTTTCTCTAATATCTTTATTCAGGGGGTGGGGAGCCATCGAGGAAAACCTGGAGAGAGGAAAGTTTTTTTTTGGAGAAATCGTGAAATCTTTTGGAAGATTATCAGGGCAACCGGGAGCTTTATCCCAACTGGTGGAAGTATTAAAACGGTTACCAGGGATTGGACAAAAGTCGGCCCAACGGTTAGCCTTTTATTTCATGAGAATGACCCAACAGGATGTCCAAGGTATCGTTCAAGCCATTTTGGATATCAAGGAAAAAGTTTCTCTATGTCGGGATTGCCATAATATTTCAGAAAATGAGGTTTGCGGGATTTGCAACGACCCCAGGCGTGACCGGACAAAGATTTTGGTAATTCAAGACCTCAATGTCTTATATACTATAGAAAAAACGGGGGATTACAAAGGGCTGTACCATGTTCTCCAGGGTATTTTATCCCCTCTGGATGGGGTTGGTCCGGACCAGTTTCAGGTGGATGATTTGATTAAACGTTTTGGAAATGGAGAAGTGAAAGAGGTGATCATTGCCACCAATCCGAACATTGAAGGGGAGGCCACTGCCATTTATCTTTCCAAATTTATAAAAGACGCAGGGATCCAGGTCTCGAGGATTGCCTATGGAATTCCAGTGGGTATGGACCTGGATTATGCGGATGAAGTTACCCTTATTAAAGCCTTAGAGGGGAGGCGTTCCTTTTGAATCCCTTGTCTCCCATTCAGGTGATATGTTATTATAGTGCGTAGGGGGCGATCGGCTTCGACGGAGATCAAGAAGCTTAGGTGGCATGCCGAGGTTCCATTGGCTCGTTAAACAAATGGAAAAATCTAAATGCAAACTCACAACCTGAGTTAGCCTTAGCTGCCTAATCGCGGCTAACATTTAATCTGCAGTTGCCTGTACTGTGGGTTGAATGTCAACAAAACAGGCTAGGTGTTTTCACGCTTGGGGTAAACACCGAGATCAACAAGCTAGCCTTGGCTTTATGCCTGCTTTTGGGCGGGGGCCATTGCGAATTTAAAACAAAGGCTAAGCATGTAGAAGCCTAAAGCGGAGGGTTTTCGGACGCGGGTTCAATTCCCGCCGCCTCCACCAGTTTAAAAAGCCCGGGAAACCGGGCTTTTTTTATGGGTGGTTCATCGGACTTTTTTTATGTTAATATGCCCTGGGTCTATTTTTTTCATATAAACTAATTGAAATTCACCTTTCAAATCTATTGGAGGAATAAATGGCAAATTTTATGATTGCTTATTACGGAGGAAAACAGCCAAGCTCAAAAGAAGAGGGAATGGCCCAAATGGAAAAATGGAAGGCTTGGGTAAAAGGTCTTGGTGAAACTATAGTTAATCCAGGAACACCATTACCGGTTTCAAAAATTGTAACATCAAGTGGTGTTGAAGATGATAATGATCCAAATCCGATGAAAGGATTTGCAGTTGTTAAAGCAGGAAGCATTGAGGCTGCCAGTGAAATCGCAAAATCCGATCCGTTTTTAGAAAATGGTGGAACAGTACGTGTCTCACAAATGATGGAGATGAAATAAGACTACCTTTTTACTTCAATGTAGTATTTTGTAGTTAACCAAGAAAAAACTGTGAGTGATTGCAAACAGTTAAGTTAGCAATCACCAACTCCACCGTTTGGAAAAAAGCCTGGGAAGCCTGGTTTTTTTTATGCCACCTCCCGTGGTCCATCCGGGAACATTTTCGCATCTTTATCCACCAGACTCCTGCCAAAACCCCGTCCATATCTGTATCTGTTAACCTTCAGGATTTTATTCAAATCATTTGTGCGCTAAGCGAGGAAAAGGACCCTATTGGAATCATTTATTTTTTTAGCTTGACTTCAAATCGGTGTCTTGTTATTTTTATACCAACCGGTAGGTATGTTAACCCATGAGAACCGCACAAGAACATTCTCCTGCTAAAGAAAAACTATTGGAAGCAGCTACCCACTTAATGCTGACCAAGGGGTTTCCTGCGACCTCCTTGGAAGAGATCTGTAATTCAGCGGGTTTGACCAAGGGTAGTTTCTTCCATTACTTTGAAAATAAAGAGCATCTGGGAAAATCCGTGCTGGACCGGTATGTCGCCTTTATGCAACAGAAAATCCAGCAGGCCCCCTTTTGCAAGAAGAAGGATCCCCTTCAAAGAGTGTATGGCTATCTGGATTTTGTGATTGAGCTATCAAAGGATCCCAACTTTCAAAATAATTGTCTTTTGGGAACCTTTTCTCAGGAACTTTCCAGCACTCATCCTCAAATCCGGAAGTTATGTTCCCAATATTTCCATCAATGGACGGAGACACTTAAAAAAGATCTTGATGAAACCAAGGAAAAATATTTCCCCAAAAAGAAATTCAATAATAAGGAATTGGCCGAGCATTTTATCGCCATTCTTGAGGGATCATTTATTTTGGGAAAGGCAACCCAAGATTCTTTTATAGTTGAAAAGAACGTCAAACATTTCAAACAATATCTTAAAGTTTTATTTAAAAGGTAAAATTTCGATTGAAGAACTATTTCCATCATTTCCCAATAAAGGGTTTATTGATCAAGAGGAGGGCTTTCCATGAGATTAAAAGATAAGGTTGCCATAATTACCGGTGGAGGAACCGGTATCGGCGAAGGGATTGCAAGGTTATTTGCAAGGGAGGGAGCGAAGGTTACCATCACCGGGCGGCGAAAAGATGTGCTGGAAAAAGTGGTCAAAGACATTTCCAATAGCGGGGGAAAAGCACTGGCCGCTTCGGGAAGTGTGACGGAGGAGCAGGATGTCCAACAGGCCGTAACGTCAACGCTTACTGCCTTCGGAAAAATCGATATTTTAGTCAATAACGCAGGTAATTTATTTCATGGAGGACCTCTCCATGAAACCTCCGATCAGGTCTGGAATGAAACCCTGGATATTTTTTTAACCGGGACTTTTCGTTTCAAGCGGGCGGTGATTCCCCATATGCTGAAACAGGGGGGTGGTTCGATTATCAATATATCCACGGTTTTGGGTCTGAAAGCCGCGCCGGGGTTTCCCGCCCATGCCTATGGGGCCGCAAAATCGGGAGTGATTATATTGACCAAAAGTGTGGCCATAGAATATGCGAAAAATAAAATCCGGTGCAATTGTATCTGTCCCGGTGGGGTGGATACCCCGGGGGTGGCGCCCATGATGAGCGATCCTCAGGTGAAAGCCGGTTTTGAATCGATGCATCCCATTGGCCGGATGGGAAATCCTGAGGAAATCGGGCACGCCGCGGTTTATTTTGCATCGGATGAATCCGTTTGGACCACCGGGAGTATTCTGTCCGTTGATGGGGGAATGGCGGCACAGTAATTTAAATTACCTTTTCCAAGAGAGGACAAAAGAGGAATCCAATGGAGAAATATAAGATGAGCCTTTTGCAAAAGAACCGACGGTTCAGAGCGTTCTTACTGATCACCATTTTGATGGGGTGGACGATTCTGTTGATCCAACCACCCATAGGATCCGCAGCCCTTTCTTCAGGTAAAACTCCTGAGGAAATGGGAAGATACATTTTTGTGACTCAGGAGGAGATGGATGAAGGATTTGGCGATGATGAAATCAGCATGGACATGACACTGATCAATGCAGCCGGAGAACAAAGCCAGCGCAGGATGGACCGGTTGACCTTTGAAATGAAGAAGGATGGGGATAAAACACTAATGACTTTCCAGCATCCCCTGGATATTAAGGGAACAGGTTTATTAACTTTTGAGCATATTCAAGGGGAAGACGACCAATGGCTGTATCTTCCCGCCCTGAAACGGGTCAAGCGAATTGCCTCGAAAAATAAAAGCGGAAGTTTCGTGGGTTCTGAGTTTAGTTATGAGGACTTATCTTCCAATGAACCAGAGAAATATAATTACAAATATCTTCGCGAGGATATCTACCAAGATCAATCGGTTTGGGTGGTGGAGCGGTACCCGAAGGATCCCAATTCCGGTTATACCAAAATCGTTACCTGGGTCAACCAATCCAACTTTCAAACCGTCAAACAAGAATTTTTTGACCGAAAGGGATCACCTCTCAAGATTCAATATTACAATAAGATCAGACAATATTTGGAAAAATTTTGGAGGCCCAATGAAATCATTATGGAAAACCTCCAGACCCAAAAAAAGACCGTTTTAAAATTTGAAGAATGGAGATTTAGACAAGGTCTCAAAGAATCATTTTTTACCAAGCGGTCATTAGAGCGGCAGCGATAGGCAAACACAGACCACCCAAAGAAATAAAAACCCAACGGATCACGGGGAAAATTTCTGTGCCCTTATGAAGAAGGGTAGAATGAAACTGAATAATTCAACCAACAACGGACAGGCTTTTCCTGAACGGTTAGGAAGGCTGGTGGTTCAATACCGCTGGTGGATGGTGGCCCTTCCCATTCTCCTTTCCCTAGGGGTGATTCTAACTGGGTTACCCAAAGCAGGGTTTAATTCCAGTTACCGGGTCTTTTTTAGTAAGGATAACCCTCAACTCAATGCGTTTGATGATTTTCAAGCCATTTATACCAAGGATGACAACATAACGGTCGTCATCCATCATCCTCAAAAGCCTGTTTTTTCCAACGAAGTTCTTGAGACGGTTCAAGATCTCACGGCTGGTTTATGGAAAACCAACTATGTTACCCGTGTGGATTCCATAACCAATTTTCAGCATACAGAGGTTTTTGAAGATGAACTAAAGGTCGATGATTTGGTTCCCCAACTTCCCCTTTCGAAGGGGGACCTGAAAATTAAAGAGGCCATTGCCCTTGAAGAACCCCTTCTGAAGGGGTTCCTTTTATCCCATGATGGGCGGGTGACTCAAATTAATGCCAGGGTGCTTTTCCCTCCTCTTGAGGAGAATCCTAATATCGCCAGCGTCATTTACTCCCTGGTAGAGGAGTTGGTATATCTGGAAAGAGAAAAACACCCGGAAATTGATTATCGCCTCAATGGCGTGGTGGCCACCAATACGGCTTTTTCAAGGACCCCTGAAGCTGAAATGAAGAAAATGATGCCGATCATGCTGGGCCTTGTGATTATTGGGCTAATCGTTCTGGTGAGATCAACCGCCGGGGTGGTGTTTCCCCTCCTTATTGTCTTTTTATCCATCATCTTTACCGCGGCAATTTCCGGGCATTTCGGAATTTTATTGACCCCGGTTTCTGCTGCCTTCCCCCAAATTTTATTATCCGTGGCAATTGCTTACTCGATTCACGTTGTGGTGAGTTATGCACGGCTAAGGAGGAACGGTCTTACCCAGGAAGAAGCGGTTCAGGGGGCCTTGCAAAAAAACTTTTTCCCAATTTTTTTAACTGCTTTAACCACCGCCATCGGGTTTCTTTCCATGGTTCTGAATGAGGTTCCCCCCGTGCGACATCTGGGCATTTTGGTAGGAAGTGGGGTCCTCTTTACATTTGTGATTTCCGTCACCCTCCTGCCCGCTTTGTTGACCATTTGTCCTTGTGGCATAAAACCCTTGAAAAAATCCCATAATACAGAGGGAGGGGAAGTTACTCCTAGAGAATGGACAGACTGGTTGGGGGACTTGGTGACCCGGCGTTATCAATTCTTTTATTTTTTTTTCCTAGGGGTGGCTGTGGTAGGAAGTTTATTTATTTTTAGATTAGAATTGGACAACAACCCCATCAATTATTTCAAGAAGGGGACCTGGTATCGGGAAACGGCGGAATTTGTAGATGCAAACCTCACCGGGGTTTCCTATACCGATTATTCTATTGAAAGCGGTCAGCCCAATGGGGTCAGTGATCCTGCTTTTCTTGCAAAGGTTGAAGCCTTTTCGGAATATCTTATGACTTTTCCGGAGGTGGTCCATGTCAACACGATTGTTCCCATTATGAAACGATTGAACAAAAACCTCCACGGGGATAATCCCGCTTTTTACAGGCTACCCGAGACCCAAGAATTGTCCGCCCAGTATTTACTGCTTTATACCTTATCCCTTCCTTTTGGATTGGACCTGACCAACCAGATCAATGTGGACTATTCCAGCACCCGTGTTACGGCTACCATGAAAAAAACACCGGGCAAGCGGCACCGAGAGATTTTGAGTGATGTGGCATCATGGATGGGAACCCATTATCCGGAGATCGAAGCACAGGGGACTGGGGCTTGGGTCATGTTTACTTTTTTAAGCGACCGGGTCATCCGCGGAATGCTCATGAGCTTGTTTGTGGCACTTTTATTAATTACCCTGGTTTGCATTTTTACATTTAAGTCCATTCGTTTGGGATTGTTGAGCCTCGTGCCCAATGGTTTACCCATTGTATTGACATTCGGGGTTTGGGGGATGCTGGGAGATCATGTAGATTTTGCGGTATCCATTGTGGCCACCGCTGCTTTGGGAATTATCGTGGATGATACCATTCATCTGTTGGTTCGTTATCAACGAAATAAAGAAAACGGATTGGAAAGCGGCCCGGCGTTCCAGCACGCTTTGGGAGATGTGGGCCATGCCTTATTATTCACCTCGATTATTTTAACCATCGGATTCGGTTTGTTCATGCTTTCGGGTTTCCGGATTAACTCCAGTTTAGGGGCGATGATCAGCTTCTCAATTGTCCTGGCCTTAATTTATGACTTCTTTTTCCTCCCGGCCCTGTTGATGAAATTCGATCAAAAAAAAGTTAAAATAGCCCGTCCTAATTTTTGAACCTGTTGAGAATTACTCAAAATGAATGTCCCATGAGAGAGCTATTTTCCCCCCTTATGGTTTTTCGGACCGGTAAAAGAGTGACCTGCTTCCCTCACCCGATTAGCGAATCCTTTCAACATTTCTTAAAAGTCAGTTTTCTGGCAATGGTCCTTATCCTTTTTCCTTTTTGGGGAAAAATAGCTTGGGGTATCGACCATGATTTGAAAATAGAAACCAGTGTGCAGTTTTTTGTTTTCCCTTATCCCGGGAAGGGAGACCAGGATGAATTTGTTTCTTCCGTTCAGGTCAAACCGGACCTGGCCTTATTTTTTAGCGAGTCTCTTCAGTTGACCGTAGCGCCTCGCTTCCGGGTGGGTATAACCGATCCTGAATATCATTTATTCTCCCCAGATGATATTTATCTTGAATATGTAAGAGAGAGTTACGAATTTCGGTTTGGGTATCAAACTTTTTTTTGGGGAACGGTGGAGTCTGCCAATATTGTCGATATTCTTAATCAAGAGGACTATATCGGAGATTTTTTTGATCCTGACAAACTGGGGGAACCTTCCCTTCGCGCCAGGTTTTTAATCGGTGAAAACCGGTTTGATTTTTTTCAGTTTTTCTATTTTACTCCAGCACCCATTCCCGGAAAGGTGAACCGGTTTAATTTTTTTGATGGGACTCGAAATATATCTGGTGATGCCATTTACACCCATTCGGCAAAACGTTTTCGCCAGCAGTTTGCCTTACGGTGGGAGCGTACTTTCGGTTCTGCCGATGTTGGGCTCTCTTATTTTAACGGGTATGAAAAGTTTCCCATTATTTTTCTGGCTCCTGGGGAGGAAAATGCCCAAGTGTTTTATTACGAAATGCAGCAAGCAGGGGTTGACCTTCAAATGAGTTTAGGAAATTGGTTGATCAAAGGAGAAACCCTTTTCCAAGAGACCGGTGCGGCGGGGATATTAGACCGGTCCAGGCTGCTACCCAATGGAGCAGTGGTGACTCAGAATCTGGTTCCGGAAGACCATGCGGCCTTGGTGGGGGGGGTTGAGTATACTTTTTTTGGGGTTTTGGGTAACAGCGATCTTGGGATGCTGGGAGAATACCTATATGATTCCGAGCAAAGTTTGGATGCGGTTGCCTTTAGGCCTTTCCAGAATGATCTTTTTATGGGGTTCCGCTGGTCCCGGAATAATTCGGGTGACGGAGAAATTTTATGGGGTGTGACCTTGGATCTAAAAGAACAGTCTCAGATTTGGCGTGTGGAATATTCGGAACGGTTTTTTGAACGAATCAAACTGATGGTTAGAGCGGATATCATTGATGCGGACCCCAAAGACCCCATTTCTGGTTTTAACAATGATGACCGTTTCTCCTGGGAGCTTTTATATGTTTTTTAGGATTTTTCTTTTTTTAAGAGGGAAAGGGGTGTCTTTGCAAATAATCGAATGAGGAATGAACCCCTTATTTGCTTTCTTATTATTAAGAAAAGATAAATAGTAGGGTTTTTTGTTAGGTGAAAAGCGATTCTTTTAAAGATTTTATTTTGGACCAATTACAGCACTTAAACCAGTTGAATTGCCGTCCCATGTTTGGGGGGTACGGGCTATATCGTGGGAAAAAATTTTTTGGAATTATTTATAAAGGGAGGGTCTACTTCAAAACCCGGCCTTCCAACCGAACCCACTACGTGGAATGGGGTATGAAACCTTTTCGTCCAAATTCAAAGCAAATTCTGAAAAACTACTTTGAAGTTCCTCCTGATATTTTAGAAGACTCCGATCAGCTTACCCTGTGGGCTGAACAAGCCTTTCAGGCGTAAAAAAAAGGATTCGGGTATTTCAAATGGGTCATGATATGGGCACGAATTCGTTGATATCCAGTGAAAAACCTTTTTCATCCGTAAAGACCAGACGCCCATTCTTATTCGCATAGTGGAGTGATTCAAGGTTGGCGCTTTTCGGGAGAATGATTACAATATGCCCCGCGCCGGACATGAAAAAGATTCTGATCCGTTTTTCGGGTCTCTTTTCGTATTCATTTTTTCCAGAATTATAAACGAACACATGACCCTCCACGCGGATCTGATCCGCTGAGACCGCTTGAATTTCCCCCGCAAAATGCTGGTTAACGTCTTTTGGGAACAAGCGCCGGGTAATAATGTGGATTTTTTCTCCAACACTGAACACAGGTGTATTCACCGCTTCCTCCTTTTTTTACTGATTCCCAGTATCACTAAATATAGGGGTTAATTGATAACATTATATTATAAGGGTCTTCGTGTAATCGAGTGGGTAAAAATTGTTAAAAAGTGTTTAAGGTCCATACAGGGCAAGGGTCAAGTCAAAGTCATTCTGCGGTTGAAGCCTTTGAAGTATTAGAGGTTCCTGCAAAATCCAGTTCGTCATTCCCGAATGGTTTTATCGGGCCCGCCTGCCGGCAGGCAGGAATCCAGGATTCAAAAAATCAACAACTTCTGGATTCCCGCTTTCGCGGGAATGACGGGAAGGGCCTGGATTTCCGCTTTCCCCTGCCTGCAAGTGCCCGCCGGACAGGCGGGTAATGACAAAATTTACCCACTCACTTCCACGATGAGCCATATAATTTAAAAGGTCCTGATCAGTGACTCCAACCAGAGCAAAAATTTCAAGACCTCTTCCGAATTCGAATGACCCTTATCTGACAACGGGAGCAAACATCCTTTTGCGAAAGAGGAAATCCGCAGGTCGGGCAATTGATCTTCCTTCGGCGTCCCACCCGGCGATCCTCATGAAGGCGGGCTCCCACTCGTCGATCTATTTGGCGCCGGTTGAGGGATTCATCCCTCCGACCCTGCCCCTTCCGCCTGCTGACCTTCCCATTCCCTTTCCCATTTCCCTGATCCACTTTAACCTCCTTTCAGGATATCAGGCATCCCTTTCCTGGAAAAATTTCTTTACGGGTCAGTGTCCTTGATCCACCTGAACGTGGGCGGCCCAAATTCCTCGCCTCTCCTCCCATGCCTTTCTCTGTAAACCAAGTAAACGGCTCGCATATTTTAAGTTTGGAGGGTGAAGAGAAACCCTTGCATATCCCTCCTGAACCAAAAGGGCATTCACCATGACCCCATCCACATAGAGGTAACCCAAAAGCCTCTCATAATTATCTCGCTCTTTTTGGTCAAATTCCAAATAAACAGTATGTCCTTCAACCAAATGCCGATTAAACCGAAAAGCCGGAAGACCAAAGGGTTGGGGAGCTTCTCTCCATTTTCCCTTTATCTTTTTTTTTATTTCTGGAGCATCGATCCCCACATACCGAACCTTTTCCCCATTGCTCAGCTCTACGGTATCCCCATCGATCACCTTTAATACAAAAACCTCATGGCCAACCCCCGGCTCCTTATTAGTGGAATTGGCAATCCTCCTCAATCCTGAACCAAATCCATAAAAGGGATGAAAAGAAAGTGATCCTAACCCAGGAAAATCAAATAAAGGGTTTTTACATGGAATTCCATTTTGGATATTGAAGTTTCGAAAACTGTAAATGGGATTTTGCCCGTTTGCCTTTTCCAAAAACCAAAAGGAGAAAATAAAGAAAAATACAAAGCCCCACAAAAAAGAAAAATACGTTGATGTTTTTTTTCCAACATGGCAATGGATTTTTCTGGCAAAGGAAAAAAGACATTTACACGGAAAAAGGAAGGTGAGGGAAGATAAAAACACCAAAAACCTCTTTCTTGGGTAGGACTTGGATGGTTTAAACGCTTTTTACCCCATTATGACTAGGGCTTTCTTTTTTTGCGATGGTCTTCCTGTTGAATCCAGGCACCGATGACCTGTTTCGCTTTATTATTAAGGTCAACAAATTTGATCCCCATACCACCGGATATGAGGTCATTTTTCCCGTAATTTCTTCTCCATACCACCTCGCAGGTGGCGCGGACCATTGTTTTATTATCGGGAAGCACAAATTCCACGGGAAACCGCTCACCCACGATAAGGGGTGTTTTTGCCGAAACAAATAACCCCCCTTGGCTGATATTTTCCGCATATCCTAAAAAAACCTTTTTCCCATGTTCTCCCCGAACCTCAAGGACCAATAAAGGTAAACGTGGAGAAATTCTCCCGTCTAATTTTTGGGGCGCCTTCTTTTTTACGGCTGTTCCTTGC
Source organism: Nitrospiria bacterium (assembly GCA_036397255.1). Lineage (NCBI taxonomy): Bacteria > Pseudomonadati > Nitrospirota > Nitrospiria > Nitrospiria bacterium. The sequence continues at coordinate 35,903 of DASWJH010000055.1, read as the reverse complement.
GCTTGCCTCATGGGGCTTATTCCTCCTTTTCTCTCCAAACTTTAAATGGTTTTCTTTCCCTTCAGTCCCCTCTTCAAAAACGGGAAAAATTTAAAACGATCCCCTTTTGGGCCATCAAAAATAACCTAAATCTCTATTCGAAATCCATTCACCGAATTTTAAGATCATGAATGAAAGGCAGGATAATGGGTACGTCATTAGAATTACCAAATGGTAACATCCTGCCCTGGAACCGTCAAGCGTAAGCCTTTAAATTGGGAAGGGTTTTCGGCAGGCTTTCCATATTTTCAATCTATACACCGAGCGAAACTTGACATTCAATCGGGGTGGGCTATAATTTGAGAGTTCGGTTCATCTTCCTCTCTGAAACCAAAAATCATGACAAACCCTCTTATTTTTTCAGGCTTTCTCAAAGAAAAAGACCTGATCCAAGTTTTGGAAACCTTATTGGCCAACAAGGCCACTGGAACTTTGACTCTTCAAAACCAGGGTCAAGTTAAATCCATCTCCTTGAAAGAAGGTATGATCGTTTTTGCCTCCTCAAACCTACCGGAAGACCGCCTTGGGGAAATGCTTTTAAAATCCCAAAAAATTACTCCGGAACAATATCGAATTTCTGTGGAAATTATTAAAAAAACAGGAAAGCGCCATGGCAGTGTATTGGTGGAGGAGGGATTTTTAAATCCAAAAGAAATTTTTGAAGGCCTAAAGTTTCAGGTAAAAGAAATTTTCACGAGCTTGTTTCTTTGGGAAGAAGGAGAATTTACTTTTTTAGATGGAGAACTTTCAAGGCAGGTCATTCCACTTCAACTGAAATTAGAAGATTTAATTTCCGAAGCCATCGAACGAGTCAGACAAGAGATTCACGAACCTTCCTAAAATCAGCCCAAACGTCAGCCAATCCCAAAAAGACCACAAAAAGTAGCGTCGGCCAGAAAATCAAAAGAAAAAAAGCCAAGGTTTGTAACCAATAGGAAACCCGTTTTTGGTGAAAAATGTGAATCATCAGGGCCAACCCCTGAAAAAGATAAAGAAGCATCAAAACGATCAACGCATTCCCTCCAACAACCCTTCCCGGAGAAAATGGGATAATCAGTAGGAAAACGGCCCCAATGACTCCCCAAATCAACTGATCCGGAAGGTACCAGTTTGATAGTTTTGAAAAAGGAAAAACATTTCCTCCCTTCTTAAAGTACCAATAGCGGATTAACAGAAAATTAGAAAGGATCACCAACAAGAATCCGATAAACATTAATGAGGGGATAAGCCAAAAAAGGATCTTTGCTTGAATCTCTTTTACCGCTTTTAACTGTTCAATCTGCTCCGGGTCCATTCCCGAAGTTTGATAGAATTCGATTAACCGGGCCAAAGAGTCTTCAATTTGTTTTTGCCCTGATACCAGGGGATTTTCATTTTCTCCGAGGCTTTGAATCACAACCAAACTTGCCCCCAGGATTAATGGAAATAAGGTGGAAACCAATAAAGTTTGATTAATTCCTTTTCCTTTTTGAAGCCATTCAGCAATGAGAAATGCCGGAATAACAAATCCAAAAAAATATAAAAACACCGACTCTAATCCCCAGGTTAGCAATAGAAATGAAACCAGGAATACGTTTCCAAGAAAAAAAAAGTGTCGTCCCCTTTCCAGAAGAACCAGGGTTAAGGGAGTTATGGCAAATCCACTGACCATCAAACCCAACGGCGGAATAATTTCAAGGGAGAGGAATAAAAAAGAGGAAAGAAGAAAGGCAAGGGGCCCCCACCAGGGGGATTGGGACCGAAACAAAATACCCATTCAGAACCAGTCCTTATTGGGGAGGAAAAACCCTTGGAGGGCTACCCAGATTGGAATAAAAATCTCATGATTCACAAGAAAAAGAATTCACGTCCTAATGACCGCATTTGGGTTTATCCCTCTTCGGCAAAAGCAAGCAACGCGATATTCCGGGCCCGTTTAATGGCTACACCTAAGTCACGTTGGTGTTTTGCGCAGTTCCCTGAAATCCGGCTGGGAATAATCTTTCCCCGATCACTTAAAAAGTCCCGAAGGAACTGAGTATTTTTATAATCCACCCACAGGACTTTTTCCACACAAAAACGGCAGGTTTTTCGTCGCTGAAAAAATCTCCTTTTTTCCATGATTCTCCTTCTTTAAACGTTCATAAACCCTTTAAAATGGAACATCATTATCTACCACATCTTCTTCTGGAAACGGTGGCCCTTTTTCTCCAGGCGTTTCCTGCTTCTTGGGAAGGAAACGAACACTTTGGGCCACGACTTCGTGTTTACTTCGCTTTTGCCCATCCTCTGTCTGCCAACGTCGCTCCTGAAGCCGGCCCTCAATAATCACACCGTTGCCCTTATTTAAATATTGACTACAGTTTTCGGCCTGTTTTCCAAACACCACAATATCCACAAAACAAACATCCTCCCTGAATTCCTCACCTTGTTTAAACCGGTGGTTAATAGCCATCCGAAAACTGGCCACCGCAGTTCCTCCCGGGGTGTATCGAATTTCAGGGTCTTTGGTCAGGTTTCCCATGAGGATAACTTTATTAAAACTGGCCATGAGCTATTTCTCCTTGTTTTCCTCTGATCCCTCGGTAGAAACACTGGGGTCCGGAACAGGCGGGTGCTCTAAACGAACCGTCATATATTTGATCACCGAATCATCAAGCATATAATTGCGTTCTAAATCGGAAATCAGCGGCCCGTCTCCTTTTAATTGGATTAGGTTATAGATCCCTTTTTTCTCCTTTTTAACTTCATAAGCCAACCGCCTTTTACCCCACTGCTCGGTTTTGAGGATTTCACCCCCATTTTTTTCAATAATCTTCTTAAATTTTTCTATTAATTGGGTATTGGCATCTTCTGTAAGAGATTGCCGACAAACAAAAATGGACTCATATTCTCCCATGGATTTGACCTCCTGGATGTAAAGCCCTTAAGCACGATAAGAGCGAGGAAACTTCTCGAAAGGGGGCACCTTTTCGTTTTGTACCCCCATTTTCCCATAACAATCTAAGTCTCGTTTTTAACATATCCTCACGTTTGGAATCAAGGGAGGATAGGCAAATTAAACATGAAATCGAAAAAAAACATTATCGCCATCCTGAATCACATAATCCTTTCCTTCCACTCTCAAAAGGCCTCTTTCTTTGATCTTTTGAACGGAACCTGCTTCACATAAATCAGAATAGCTCATAACTTCTGCCCGGATAAATCCTCTTTCCATATCTGAATGTATTTTTCCTGCGCCCTGCGGGGCTTTGGACCCTTTGACCACGGTCCAAGCCCGAACCTCCTCTTCACCCCCTGTAAAAAATGTCAATAGGCCCAGGAGCCCATAGGCGGCATTAATCAACCGGTTTAACCCAGGTTCTTCGAGGTTCAGCTCCGATATAAATTCTTGCTTTTCCTGAAAGGACAAGGTACTCAACTCTGCCTCGGTTCCCCCAGCTATGGCAATTACCAGGGTATGCTCTGACTGGGCAATTTCCTCAACCACTTTCAGGAACCTATTCTCACTTTTTGAGTCATAATCGGAGATATTGGCAACATACAGTAAAGGTTTTAAAGTTAATAAATGGTAATCTTGAATCATATCCCTCTGCTCAGGCTCCATTTGGAAACCTCTGAGGGACCGCCCTTCATTTAAAATCTTCTGAAGGGTCATAATGAGAGCTAACTCCTCCCGTTCAGATTTTCCTCCTGATTTGGCTTTTTTCTCTATTTTTTGAATTCGCCGGTCAAGAATTTCCAAATCCGATAAAATCAACTCAGTTTCGATGATTTCAATATCCTGTTTAGGATCCACTTTCCCCGCAGTATGGATAACCTCAGGATCTTCAAAACATCGAACCACATGGAGGAGAGCATCCACTCCCCGGACATGTCCCAAAAATTTATTTCCCAAACCTTCTCCTGTGCTGGCCCCCTTGACCAACCCAGCAATATCAACCACTTCCACAATCGTGGGTGTAACTTTTTTGGGACGGTAAATCTTCTCAAGTACCCCCAGCCTGGGATCAGGGACAGGGACGACCCCCACATTTGGATCGATGGTACAAAAGGGATAGTTCGCCACTTCTGCTTTGGCCGAGGTCAGTGCTTTAAAAATGGTTGACTTTCCAACATTGGGAAGGCCAATAATTCCGCAATTAAATCCCATGATAGCGCCTAAGCTGTTTTATCCTGTTTAGAAGTTAGGACCAAAAGGGGGCCATGATGGGAACAATAAGTAAAGCCACAATGTTTATGATCTTAATCATCGGATTGATTGCAGGACCCGCGGTATCCTTGTAGGGATCTCCCACCGTATCACCTGTGACCGCCGCTTTATGAGCCTCACTTCCTTTTCCCCCGAAATTTCCATCTTCAATGTATTTTTTCGCATTATCCCACGCGCCCCCACCGCTGGTCATGGAAATGGCCAAAAAAATGCCCGTAATAATGCTTCCCACCAATACGCCTCCCAAAGCAATGGGACCCAAAAGAACACCAACTAAAATTGGAATGACTACGGGAATGAGACCTGGGAGGATCATTTCTTTAATGGCGGCCCGTGTAACAATATCCACGGCTTGGCCATATTCGGGCTTCCCCGTACCCTCCATTATCCCCTTGATTTCTCTAAATTGACGACGGACCTCTTCCACTACTAGCCCCCCGGCTTTTCCAACCGCCTCCATCGCCAAAGCACCAAAAAAATAAGGAAGAAGCCCCCCAATAAAAAGGCCCACAAGGACTTTCGGGTCAGCCAGGAGAAAGGTAACCTTCAACCCCATCTTTTCAAGCTCTTCGGTATAAGCGGAAAACAACACAATAGCAGCCAGCCCTGCGGATCCAATGGCATATCCTTTGGTCACCGCTTTAGTGGTATTTCCCACCGCATCGAGGGGATCGGTAACCGCCCGAACGCTTTTAGGAAGCTCCGCCATTTCAGCAATGCCCCCCGCATTATCAGTGATGGGGCCATAGGCATCAATTGCCACCACAATCCCTGTCATGGAAAGCATGGAAACGGCGGCAATGGCCACACCATAAATTCCCGCAAAGGAATGGGCGGTGATAATTCCAGCCGCAATCACAATGACGGGAAGGGCCGTGGCCTTCATTGAAACAGCTAAGCCCGCAATAATGTTGGTGGCGTGGCCTGTTTGGGAAGCCTCCGCAATATGACGAACCGGCCAATATTGTGTTCCAGTATAATATTCCGTAATAACCACGATCGCCCCGGTAACCAATAATCCTACCAAAGCGGGAATATAAAGCTCAAACACGCTATACCCGGCTTCCCCCCCCATTAACCAGGTGGTCACAGGATAAAAAGCCACTGCAGAGATCACGGCACTTGAAATTAAACCTTTATATAAAGCCCCCATGATGTTATTTCCTTTTCCCAAACGAACAAAAAAGGTCCCAATGACCGAGGCAATAATAGAAACCCCGCCTAATACCATTGGATAGACAAACGCGTTGAGGCTTTCCTGATAAATCAATACTCCCAGGAGCATTGCAGAAATTATGGTTACGGCATAGGTTTCAAATAAATCCGCGGCCATTCCCGCACAATCCCCCACATTATCCCCCACATTGTCCGCAATCACAGCGGGGTTCCGGGGATCATCTTCAGGGATCCCAGCCTCTACTTTTCCAACCAAGTCGGCCCCCACATCTGCCCCTTTGGTAAAAATGCCTCCCCCCAACCGGGCAAAAATGCTGATTAAACTACCCCCAAAACCTAACCCCACCAGCGCATTAATCGTCTTGTTTAATTCAATTCCCATTCCCAACAAAATGGATGAATACCCTGCAACCCCCAAGAGGCCTAATCCGACCACTAATAGCCCCGTAATGGCTCCCCCACGGAAGGCAACGTCCAACCCCTGTGCAAGGCCCGATTTGGCCGCTTCGGTCGTCCGTACGTTGGCCCTGACAGAGACCCACATACCGATATACCCCGCAGCTGCCGATGCTACCGCCCCGATGGCAAACCCAATGGCCGTTAAGAGCCCCAAAGTCATTGCAAGAACCACTAATAAAATAACACCCACAATTCCGATAGCGGTGTATTGTCGATTCAAATAAGCCTTCGCTCCTTCCTGAATCGCTAATGCAATTTCCTGCATCCTATCTGACCCCGGATTGAGCCCTAAAATCCATTTTGACGAAAAAACTCCATAAAGAAGGGCTATCACTGAACACCCTAAGGAGAAAATTAATCCCATTTGTACAACGCTCACGTCATCCTCCTCACTCATATTGATTACAATTCGCTATTGAACTGATTCATGGTTTTTTAAATTCCCTAAAACACCACCGCCTGGATGGCTTGAAAACTTTGATCACCACCTTTTCCAAAAATCTTATTTTCCGGAAAAGAAAAAGGGGCTAAAACAAATTCTGACGGTCGGCTCTAACCGGGAGGCCGTCCAATACCTATTTTTAGACGATTAAAATGGTGGGTTCCTAAAGAGGTGATAAAAGACCGGATCCCATGTCCCCCATAAGCCCCTGTTGCCTTCCGGAAGATCCGAGCAAATGGCAAGTCCCGATCGTCATGAACCACAACCAAGTGCGTGTGGTCATTTTCTTTTTTTTTCACCCACCCAGCAATCGTGGCCCCACCTACGTTCATAAAGGTCTTGGGTTTAACCAGAAGGGAAGACTTTCCATCCATTCTCACCTTTCCGATTCATACCATTGGGTCTTCCTGATAAAAAGGTATTCGCCGGACGGAAGCAACCCGTTCAACTCTTCGGTACGCTACACTATGCTGGGAATTTTTGTAACGTGATACGGGATTTTCCAATCCAACAATAACTTTCAAAACGAAATCCACGAACTAATTTATTCCTTTTCTTTCTTGGATTCCTTCTCCTTCTTAGGTTCTTCTTTTTTCTCTTCGCCTTTTGCTGCTTCTCCTTCTTTCTTCTCCTTACTCACCACTTCAGGTTCCTTTACCTCTGCCTCTGCCGGACTGGCCAAGAGCTCTTCAAGTTTGGCCTCCGACATCGGAGCGGTTACCGAAACGACTTTCATTCTTTCCTCTTCTAAAATGCGCACCCCTTCCTCCACCTTTAGGTGTTTCACGTTGAATGATTCCCCCAGCCGCAACTCTGATACATCCACCGGAACCTTCTCAGGAATTTGCAAAGGAAGACATTCAATTTCAATTTCACGAAGATGAGTATGAAGAACACCCCCTTCTGTTTTAACCCCAACCGGAACACCTCCGGTAATTTCAAGGGGAACCTTTACCCGGATCATGGCGTCCATAGCCACTTCAAATAAATCCACATGCAGTAGTTTTCCGGTTACGGGATGATATTGAAAATCCCTAAAAATAGCGGTACGTTCTCCTTTCTTTTTTAATCCATTAATTTTTAAATTCACCAAGGAATTTTCACCTCCCGAAGACCCAAGGGATTTTCCCAATTCCACTGAATTTAGGGTAAGTTGTAGGGATTCCCCCGAACCAAAAAGAATTCCAGGAATTTTCCCTTCTCTTCTCAAACTCCGGGCAGGCCCTTTGCCACTTTTTTCCCTTAAATCAACTGATAAATTTATACGTTTCATCCTTAGACTCCTAACATTTTTTCCTAAACAAACAATGAACTTACCGAATCCTCTTCGTGAATTCGCTTTATCGCCTCCCCCAAAAGAGGGGCAACTGAAAGCACTTTAATTTTGGAGCAGAGGTCCTTCTTTTTTCCCAAGGGAACCGTGTTGGTCACGATAATTTCCGTTATGGCTGAGGAATTTAAATGGTCTAATGCTGACCCGGATAAAACCGGGTGGGTACATCCAGCTAAAATTTCGCTGGCTCCTTTTTCATCTATTGCCCTTGCACTTTGCGCTATGGTTCCTGCCGTATCAATCATATCGTCTAATATTAAGATATTTCGTTTTTCCACCTCACCAATAATATTCATGAGTTTCGTTTGATTGGGGCCTTCCCTTCGTTTATCAATAATAGCCAATTGGGCATTGAGGCGTTTCGCAAACGCCCGAGCCCTCTCCACCCCTCCAGCATCAGGGGACACCACCACCAAATCTTGAATGTTTTTGGATTTAATATAATCGAGCAAAACTGGCGTTGCATATAAATGATCCACTGGAATATTAAAAAACCCTTGAATTTGTCCCGCATGAAGGTCCACGGTCAGAACCCGGTGGGCCCCCGATGTGGTAATCAAATCGGCCATGAGTTTGGCAGAAATGGGAACTCTGGGTTGGTCTTTCCGATCCTGCCTGGCGTAGCCGAAATAAGGAATGACAGCGGTAATTCGATGAGCGGACGCCCGTTTCATCGCATCGATCATCAACAGTAATTCCACCAAATTATCGTTTACCGGTGAAGAGGTGGATTGTATAATAAAGATATCCATCCCCCTCACATTCTCATCAACCCGCACTAAAATCTCACCATCGCTAAAAGTAGAAAGGGTTGCCCTTCCTAAAGAAACACCCAAAAAACGGCAAATCTCCTCCGCAAGCTCCAAATTGGAAGATCCGGAAAAAAGCTTGAGTTTCCTATTCATCCCTTAACCTCATATCCGCCCTTTCTAAAATCTGTTTACACCCACCTAAATTCTCAAAAAAAATGGCTGGGGCGCCAGGATTCGAACCTGGGAATGCGAGATCCAAAATCTCGTGACTTACCGCTTGTCGACGCCCCAATTTGGTCTCAAATTTTTTAATTTTTAAAACCCAGGCTAAATTCTAAGTTTTGACAGTTCCTTTTTCCAGGGGGACCGCTCCAGAGTAGAAGTCTCCCGGACCATCCATCCGGGACCTGTTTTTAAAGCTTTTTTAGCCCGTTTCATTTTCTCGGGGTTTTCAAATATTGCAAACACTGTTGAACCACTTCCAGACATGAGTGTCATTAAGGTACCCAGCGCCTGCAAATCCTCCTTTATTTTTTGAACCTGGGGATACTGATTAAAAACAACCGATTCAAGATCATTCCGGAGAGATGCCAAGACATCTGGGAAGGAAAACCGTGGTTTCTCGAAATCGCTGATTTTAAATTGCTCTTGGACAATTGTCAACCACTTTTTTAACAATCCCAAAGATTCAGGTTTTGGAAAGGTTTTCTCCTGATGGATGTTTTGTTGTGCCTGGAAGGATCGGAAAACCCCACCTGTGGAAATAGATATCCCCGGATTCACTAATAAAACAGATAAAGGTGTCCCCCCTTTAAGAGGAACCAATTTCCCTCCTTTTTCCAATGCTAAGGCTAAAGGTCCTTGAAAAAAAAAAGGGACATCGGCCCCTAATTGATCTCCAAACCGGATAAGATCTCCCCGAGAAAGGTTTAGATTCCAAAGGAGATTTAAACCCAACAGGGTTGCTGCTGCATTACTACTCCCTCCCCCTAATCCAGCGGAAATGGGAATTACCTTTTTTAAAAAAATTCGAACCCCTTGGGAAACCCCGCATTCTCTTTTTAATAAAGAAGCTGCCCGAAAAACCAAATTTTTTTCTGTTGGGGGTAAAGAGGCCCCCTCTCCCTTCAGCAGAATCCCCTCTGGGGAAATATCAAAAAGAATTTCATCGCCGAAATCCACCATCTGCATTAGGGAAACCAGATCATGGTATCCGTCCAGTCTTTGGCCAATGACATGTAAAAAAAGGTTTATTTTCGCGGGGGAAAAAAGGCAAATTCTTTTATGGGTTCCTAGGGGTGTCATTTTTTCTGGCTCCGCTACAGATTGACACAAGAGGCCCTCCAATTTCAAATTTTATATTGAATTAAGGGATTGAAAAAAAACAAGAAGGGAAACGCTTTAGAGGGCCTAACCCGCTCCTTTGTTATAAAAGAAAAGGTTTCGGAGAAAATAAGGGGAGGAAAATTTTTGTGGACTCTCGGGGAAAACAGGGAATAGGGACAGACGTATTTGGAACTAAAATTTTTCTTCAGGAAATTCCTCTAAATCGTCAAAATCTTCTGGATCATTTTGTCCATTTTTTTTAATACCGTATTTTGATAAACGATAACGGAAGGAACGGAAATTTAAATGTAATAGTTTGGCCGCTTCCTTTTTTACCCAATGGGCCCGGTCCAACGCTTTGATTAAAAAGCCTTTCTCAATATGTCCCATCAGATCTTCTAAATCAATCCCCTCCTCGGGAAGATCGGTGAGGAACATGTCTTTTGAGAAAACCGACCGTTGAAGATGGTTTTCAATATCCTCCTGTCTAAGTAAATCCCCATTGGCCAAGGCCAAAGCGCGCTCTAATACATTTTCTAATTCTCTTACATTTCCCTTCCATTCGTGGGTTTTCAAAAGGTCCAGTGCATCCGAGGTAATTGCTTTTACCTTCTTTCCGCTGTTTTCACTATAATTGCTCAAAAAATGGTTAACCAATAATGGAATGTCTTCCGGCCGATCCCGCAAGGGAGGTAATTGGATGGGAATGACATCCAAACGGTAATAGAGGTCTTCCCGAAATAACCCATCAGAAACTAACTTTCCAAGATCTTTATTGGTTGCCGCAATGATCCGAACGTCCACTTTAATATCACGGGTTCCACCGATTCGTCTGAATTCTTTTTCTTGTAAAACGCGTAATAACTTCACTTGGATCGATGGAGGGGTTTCCCCAATTTCATCTAGAAAAATGGTCCCATTATTGGCTACTTCAAACAGGCCCTCCTTATTGGCAACAGCTCCGGTGAAAGACCCTTTCATATGACCGAATAGTTCACTCTCCAAAAGGGGTTCCGGTAACGCACTACAATTTACCGTGACAATGGGAAATTCCTTTCGTTTACTGTTAAAATGAATGGCCCTTGCAACCAGTTCTTTTCCGGTCCCACTTTCTCCTAAAATCAAGATATTACTTCGGCTATCCGCAACCTTCCTAATCAAATCAAAAACCTGCCGAATCCTTTCACTTTTTCCAATGATATGGTCTAAAGCACCCTTCTCCCCCAATTCGCGCTTCAACAAGAGATTCTCTTCCCGAAGGTGTCTCTTCTCAAGGGCATTTCGAATGATCAGCTTTACTTCTTCAATTTGGAAGGGTTTGGTGAGATAATCATAAGCCCCTTGCCGCATGGCTTCAATGGCAGTTTCGGTAGACGCAAAAGCCGTAATGACCAATACAATGGTTTCCTCTGAAAAATCCCTGACCATCTTAAGGAGGTCAAGGCCACTCATTCGGGGCATTTTGATATCGGTAATGACCAAATCAAAAATATCTTTTTCTAAACACTGCCGCGCAATTTCCCCATCCTCCGCTGTACTCACATAATATCCCTCTTTTTTAAGAACGATGGATAGAAAATCCCGCATACTTTTTTCATCATCAACCACAAGGATCTTTTCCACATACCCTCCAAAAATTGAAATCCAATGGGTCTTCCCTAAACAAGATGCCGGGTAAATTCAAACATGGTTGTTCAAAAAATAACCGTCATTTTACCAAGTATTAAATCGGAACCTCAACTTTTTCTATTCCCTAAATCTTTTTAAAAAAAAAGAGAATACCCGTTCCCCTATTCATAAATTTGTGCCAACCGTTCTATGGGCCATGGGAGGGCAAAAGAATTTTAAAGGTGGTGCCTTTCCCTAAATAACTTTCAACCTCAATTTTCCCACCATGATCTTCAATGATCCGATGAACAATGGCTAAGCCTAAACCGGACCCTCTATCCTTTGTGGTAAAAAAGGGATAAAAAATTTTTTCCAGGTTGACTGGTTCGATTCCTACCCCAGAATCTTGAAAAAGGACTTGAAAACAAGAAAATGAACCCTCCCCCGATCCATTCTCTCCCCCATAACCGCTATTGGCTTGCCTTGCCAAAACCCGCAACACCCCGCCCTCTGGCATCGCTTGAACCGCATTAATGGATAAATTCCAAAATACCTGTTTCATTTGGTCGGGGTCCACTGAGGCGCTCAAAAACCGGTCTTCGGGCTCAAAAAACACCTTAATATTTTCTCTGTAGTCTTGGGCTTGTTTAAAAAAATCTAAGGTTTCCAATAATAAACTTTTTAAATCACATTTTTTCCGGTTTGGAGGGGAAGGTTTTGCGTAACGAAGAAACCCTGTAATGATGGAATCCAATCGCTCCGTCTCACGAAGAGCAATGTTCATCAGGGTTTTTTGTTCATCATTGAGCAAAGGTTCTTGCCTAAGAACCTGCATGGACCCACTTAAGGAAGCCAAAGGGTTTCGAATTTCATGGGCCATGCCTGCGGCCATTTCCCCAATGGTCGCCAATTTTTCTTTTCGTTTCATTTCCTTTTCCATTTCCCGAATGTGGGTTAAATCCTGAAAAATCCCAATAATTCCTGTACTATTTCCCTCGCTCCTAAGATCCGAAACGGTCACACCCAATAGGAGCTTGGTTTTATCTTTGCGGTGGCATTCTCCGTCAAAACGATAGGGAAGGCGGATCTTCCTTGGAACGGAAAACACTTCCTCTAATTTTTCTAAATCCAAAACCTCCCAACACCGCTTTCCCCGGATTTCATCCGAAGAAAATCCTGAAATTTCCCCCGCAGCCCGGTTAAAAGAAGTCAGTCTCCCTTCCAAATCCGTGGTCAGAAGCCCACTGCTCATACTATGAACAATATGTTCATGGTACCCTTTTAGTTCTGTTAAACCCTTGTCTTTTTTAAGGAGAGCTTCCCCAGTCTTTCTTAGTTTCTCCGATACCCCACCACTGGCATAACCCACCAAGAAAAAAGCAATGATGTTGAGAAAAAGAATATAAAAGGTCTCTTTGCTTGTCAAGCCACCCGAGGTTAAAACAGGAAAAACCTCATAGTATTGGAGATCAATGAGACCTCCGTAAAGAAGAGACGCAATGGCGGCTGCCCCTACCCCTCCCTTTCTGGAAAGGATCATCCCCGATGAAAAAACCGAGATTAAATATAAAAAAGAAAAGGGACTCTGAACCCCCCCGGTTACAAAAACCAGGCCGGTTTCTAAGATCAAATCAAGAACAATTTGGCCATAGGCGAAGGCATATAGGTAGGAAGACGTTACCTGGTTCAAGGAAAGAGCGTAAACAATCGTTAACAGGTAAGTCGCACCGATAAGAAAATAAAAAGAATGAATGGAGCTGAGTTGTCGGCCGAATCCTACTTGCAAAAGGAGAGAAGACCCCAAAAAAATTGTCACCACACTGACCCGCAGCCCCAATAACCATTTCAAGCGCCTGCGGACCTCTTCCCCTTCTTCTCGTGATAGCGTCTTGTTCACAAAATCATCAGGTCGGGACCTCGAAAATTATTTTTTGAGGTTTTTCTTTTTACCCTACAATAGAGGCCATTTTGAATATGGGTAAATACATGGAAATAACGATAAACCCAATCACCACTCCAAGGAAAACCATCAGCATGGGTTCAAGAAGAGAGGTAAGCCCTGCTACAGCGGTATCCACTTCGTCATCATAGAAATCAGCAATTTTCCCAAGCATTGCATCAAGGGCTCCCGTGGCCTCACCCACGGAAATCATTTGTACAACCATGGGGGGGAAAACTTTTGTTTTCTCTAACGGTTCTGAAACGGTTTTTCCTTCACTAATGCTTTGACGGGCAACCAAAAGGGCTTCTTCAATCACCTTATTTCCGGAGGTTTTTGCAACAATTCCCAAACCATCTAAAATTGGAACGCCACTGCTGATCAGGGTTCCCAAGGTACGGGTAAATTTGGCAACAGCTGCTTTTCGGACAATCGGACCAAAAACCGGTGAAGCCAAAATAATTTTATCACAAAATCTCCGGCCCTTTTTATTTCCGTAAAAAAATTTCAACCCAAAAACACTGGCGATCACTCCCCCAATAATCAAAAGAAAATTGGATTGCATAAATTCACTGGTAAACATAACGATCCTGGTTGGGGTGGGAAGGACCCCTCCAAAATCAACGAACATTTTGGCAAAGGTGGGGATCACCCAAACCATCAGAACCGATATAACCACCACCGCCACACCCACAATGGTCGCGGGATAAAACATGGCGGCTTTAATTTGGCTTTTTAGCTTCATCACTTTTTCAATATGCTTGGCGAGGCGGTTTAAAATGGTATCTAAAATTCCTCCAGCCTCCCCGGCGGACACCATACTGACGTATAGGTCATCAAAAATCTTGGAATGTTTTTTAAGCGCATCCGCATAGGTAGACCCGCTTTCCACATCTTCTCGAACATCCTGAATTGCTTTGGCCAGCAATTTATTTTCGGTTTGCGCCCCTAAGATTTCCAAACATTGTACGAGGGGTAACCCTGCATCGATCATGGTTGCAAATTGCCGTGTAAAGACCACGATATCTTTATCCCCGACCCCACCCCCCAAACCGGGGATTTCCATTGCAAGAAGACCGGCCTTTTGCTGTTGAATGGACGTCACCAGAATATTTTGTTTCCGCAATAGACTGATCACTTCTTCCCGGGTTTTTGCAACCATTTGCCCTTTTTGCAAAGAACCCTGCTTATTTCTTCCGGTCCAGGTAAAAGTCGCCATAATTCCTCCTAAGGACTTTGGGGCGTGGAGTAACCCCATTGATCCAAACTCAAAAATTTTGCCCTTTTTGTTTATTGGGCCATTCGTTGCTCTTTTCCAGTTCCAACGGGAGCCCCACCCCCTCCTCGATTCATCATTGAAATGAGCTCGTCAGGTATACTGGATCTACCCACCGCATCATCGTAGCTGACCAAACGTCTCAAGTACATTTCAAACAGGGCTTGGTTCATTGTCTGCATTCCAAATTTATTTTGTCCTGTTTGCATGGTGGAATAAATCTGGTGAATTTTGTCTTCGCGGATCAGGTTTCGAATAGCAGGGTTTGGAACCATAATTTCCATGGCCAGCAACCTTCCTTGGCCATTCGTTTTCGGAAGCAACTGTTGGCAAATTACCCCTTCCAAAACAAAAGAGAGTTGGGCGCGAACCTGCTGCTGTTGATGGGAAGGAAACACATCAATAATTCGGTTAATGGTCTGCGCACAGGAATTGGTATGCAGGGTGGCAAAGGTGAGGTGCCCCGTTTCTGCAATGGTCAAAGCCGCTTCAATGGTCTCTAAATCCCGCATTTCCCCGACCAACACCACATCGGGATCCTGTCTCAATATATATTTTAATGCCACCTTAAAATCGGAAGTATCCGAATTGACTTCTCTTTGATTCACTATACATTTCTTGTGGGGATGGAGAAATTCTATGGGATCTTCAATAGTGACAATATGTTCATGACGTTCCGAGTTGATCCGATCAATCATACTGGCCAGAGTAGTGGACTTTCCGCTCCCGGTTGGCCCGGTCACCAGGATCAACCCTCGGGGTTTCTTGACCAAATCATGCATCACCTTAGGAAGCCCTAACTCCTCAAAGGAAAGGATTTTAAATGGAATGGTCCGAATGGCGGCCGCAACCGCCCCGCGCTGCATAAAAATATTTGACCGGAATCGACTTAAACCTTTTAAACCAAAAGAAAAATCAAGCTCATTTTGTTCTTCAAAACGATGCTTTTGAGCATCCGTCAAAACACTGTAACAAAGCTGCTTGGTTTCAGCGGGGGTCATCGGTGGAAGATCCAAAGGAACCAATTTACCATCCACTCGGATTTGGGGTGGGGATCCAGTGGTAATATGAAGGTCAGAAGCACCTTTCTCAGTCATGGTTTGGAGTAATTGATATAAATTGGCCATCTTTTCCTTTCTTTTTTTATGATATCTTTTTTACCTTCGCCAAAAAATTTGAATTAAAAAGATCTCGCTGGAAAACTTCTTAATCGCTAAACGTAGAGCTGACCACTTCCTCTACGGAGGTAACCCCCTCACGAACCTTTTGAAGACCACTCATTCGAAGTGTTTTCATTCCTAATGACATTGCTTTTTTCTTAATTTCATCCGCAGAAGCACCCTGAAGAATCATTTCGCGAATGGCTTCTCCAATCGGCATGACTTCATACAAGGCCACCCGTCCTTTATAACCGGTTTTGCTGCAAATCTCACATCCTTTTCCTTTATATAAGGTAAGCTGGCTAACCTCGCTTTCCGAAAAACCCGCCTCCACGAGGGATTGGGGTGAAAGTTTTTCTTCCTCCTTACAGTTGCTACAGACTTTTCGGGCCAACCGCTGGGCCAATATTAAAATGACCGAAGAAGAGACCAAAAAAGGCTCAATTCCCATATTCAACAGTCGATTAATGGTGCTGGGGGCATCATTGGTGTGAATGGTGCTTAAGACCAAATGTCCCGTTAAAGCGGCTTTAACCCCAATTTCAGCGGTCTCGTAATCCCGGATTTCCCCCACCATCACCACATCTGGATCCTGACGTAAAAAAGCTCGTAGGGCGATGGAAAAGTTCAACCCTATTTCATCTTTCATCTGAACCTGATTGATTCCCATTAGGTTATACTCAACCGGGTCCTCTGCAGTCATAATATTGATCTCTGCATCATTGATGGTACTCAATGCGGAATACAGAGTAGTGGTTTTCCCGCTTCCCGTAGGACCGGTGACCAAAACCATTCCATAAGGACTGTTGATCGCCTTATTAAAATCCTCCAATGGTTTGGTTTCAAAACCCAGTTTGGTTAAATCTAAGGATAGATTGGATTTATCCAAAATTCTCATCACCACCTTCTCACCAAATAAGCAAGGAAGTGTGGAGACTCTGAAATCCACCTCTCTCTTTTTTCCGAGTTTTAATTTAATTCGACCGTCTTGAGGGAGCCGGCGTTCGGCAATATCGAGCTTTGACATGATTTTTAAACGGGAGACAGCAGCGTTTTTGATTTTTAAAGGAAGATTCATGGTGGTTCTCAAAATACCATCTAACCGAAAACGAACCCGAAACACCGTTTCAAAGGGTTCAAAATGGATATCACTGGCCCCCACCTTAATCGCATTGATTAAAACACCGTTAACCAATTTGACAATGGGTGCCTCAACATCCCTGATCCCCCCCTCGTCTTGTTGCTCTTCCACCACATCAATATTATCCAGGGCATCGCCCACAACGGAATCGAAATCCTCAACGGCGATCATCGGCCCTTCTTCGAGATGATCAAAATCCGCATCCCCCTTTAAATCCCCATCTCCGAGGGTGTAATCCCTGGCCTCCAACAAAGCGCTTTTTGCCGTTTGGGAAATTTGCAGGTTGTAATGTTTATTAATCGCGTCCACAATGGATGTCTCAGAAGCAATCACGGGGTCCACATCATAGCTGGTCATGAATTTAATATCATCGATGGCAAACACATCGGTGGGATCAACCATGGCCAAAGTAATTAATTGCCCCCTTCTTCGAATGGGGATCACGCGATGCTTGATGGCCACTTGAGATGGAATGAATTTCACCACCGAAGGATCAATTTCCTGGGTAGCCAAATCCACGGAAGGAACTCCATACTGCTGGCTTAAAAATTTTAAAAGGTTTTCCTCTTCAAGAAACCCTTGTCTAATTAGAATACTACCCAAATGTCCCCCAGCCTTTTTTTGTAAAACCAGGGAATTGGTAAGCTGATCCTCCGAAATTAAATTGGCAGCAACTAAAAGTCTCCCTATTTTTTCAGGACCCAATGTTTACCTCTGGAATTTAGAAGGGTTCAATGCTGGTTGGCTCTAGCCGTTTATTATTAAAGAGAAAAAATTCTTAAATTCAAAGCATTTTTAAAAAGATTTTTTCATAAGCTGTGTAAAGTGTACTGAAGGTTCCATTTTTTGTCAAATTTGACAAAAATCAATGTTTTATTAATATTTTCAATAAATTATGAGTTTAATAAATCTTAAAAATACAGAAAGAGGTTTATTCGAAGAAAGGAATTCGGTATGGGAAGATTTTAATAGAATAAGAAATATAAAAATAAGGGTTTAGGTCTTTTGATTTGAGAAAGGGGGCGGGTTTTAAACAGAAAAAAATGAAAAGGCAATCTAAAACTTAAAGATCATTAATTCTAACCAGTTTATTTCTTAAAAGAAAATCCGCAAGAACCAATGCCATCATTGCTTCGGCAATGGGAACTGCACGAATTCCCACACAGGGATCGTGGCGACCTTTGGTGATGATTTTGGTGGGTCGTCCTTCAATATCAATCGTTTCCTGTTCAATGGCAATGGAAGATGTGGGTTTGATGGCCAAACGAGCGATAATGGTATCACCGTTGGAAATTCCCCCTAATATTCCCCCTGCATGGTTGGATTTAAAACCATGGGGAGTAATCGGATCGCAATTCTCACTTCCCCGCAGCTGGACCACACGGAATCCATCCCCAATCTCTACCCCCTTGACCGCATTAATTGACATCAAGGCTTTCGCAATTTCCCCGTCCAACTTATCAAAAACCGGCTCTCCTAACCCGGGGGGAACGCCTTGAGCCACTACTTCTACAAGCGCACCAATAGAATCTTTCTGGGAACGAACCTTTTCAATAAGGGTTTTCATTTCCTCCGCCGCTCTTTTATCCGGGCAAAAAAGCGGGTTTTGAGAAATCTCGTTTAGGTCGATGGTTTCGATTTCCACAGACCCTACTTTCCTAATATAAGCAATGATTTTTATCTCGCTCTTAGCCAATACTTTCCTGGCAATGGCCCCTGCGGCCACCCGGGCAACGGTCTCCCGAGCGGAGGCCCTACCTCCCCCTCGGTAATCACGTATCCCGTATTTTCGAAGGTAGGTTATATCCGCATGACCCGGACGGAAAAGATTTTTAATAGAATCATAATCCTTAGATCTTTGATCCTCATTATGAATAATCATGCCAATGGGGGTACCCGTGGTGACCCCTTCAAAAACCCCGCTCAATATTTTCACTTGGTCCTTTTCTTGCCTTTGAGATGTTAAAGGGTTCTGTCCCGGCCGTCTCCGATCTAAATCTTTTTGGATCTCCGTTTCCGAAAGAACCAACCCGGCGGGACACCCATCGACAATCACCCCCAGGGCCAAACCATGGCTTTCCCCAAAAGTGGTCACACGGAAAACAACCCCATAACTATTTCCAGCCATGAAAAAACTCCGGGTAATTGAAAGAAACACCCTGCAATATCAAAAAACCCACAAGCCAACCGAACCCATTAAAATACCCCCCCAAAAAAAAAAGAGGACCTGGGTAAGAAAAAAATTTAAACCAACTTTTCAGCCCGGAGGGGTCTTTCTTCAAACAGGTCTCACACTCTTTGAAGGGCCTCAGCCATAACCTGAACGGGCCCTTTTTGCCCTGTCCAGACCTCAAAAGCCAAGGCCCCTTGATGCACCAACATGGGCAAACCTCCCATGGAAGCCCAACCTTTTTCTTTTGCCAAATTTGAAAAAAAAGTTCCCCCTGGGCGATAAACCAGGTCACACACCACAGC
This sequence comes from Nitrospiria bacterium, assembly GCA_036397255.1. Taxonomy (NCBI): domain Bacteria; kingdom Pseudomonadati; phylum Nitrospirota; class Nitrospiria; species Nitrospiria bacterium. The sequence continues at coordinate 16,585 of DASWJH010000055.1, read as the reverse complement.
GTTAGGGTTTAAGCCATCCAGGGTGATCGGAAGGGGATCGGATGCTTGAAGCCCCAAAGAGGTTGCATTAATCAGAAAATCCACCCTTTTTAAAAGATCCTGAATTTTCAAATCATCCGGGGCTAAGCCATGGGATAAAACCTGTGGGGACCAGGCCCTCATCTGTTGGGCTAATCCCTTGGCCCTGGAGAGAGTTCGATTGATAAAAATTACCTCCCGCACCTGTTCCTTTATCAAGCGGTACCCCACCGCCCGCGCCACCCCTCCTGCCCCCACCATTAAACCTACTTTTCCCTGAAGACTCATTCCAATTTCTTCCCGGAAGGCAGCCACAAACCCTCTTCCATCGGTGTTGTGTCCCACCAAAGTTCTATCCGCCTGAACTTCAATGGTGTTAACGGCTCCAATTTCCCGAGCCTCTGTGGTCAACCCATCCAAAAAGGGAATCACTTTTTCTTTGTAAGGAACCGTAACATTGGCGCCCTTTAGGTTTTGGATAACCCTGAGAAGTTCTACACTAACCTTTAAATCCTGGGGAAAAAGATGAAATGGAAGGTAACACCAATTTAGCCTCAGGGCCAAAAAAGCTGCATTTTGAATGGCGGGGGAAAGTGAATGCTCAATCGGATTGCCAATGATGCACACCAGTTGTGTTTTTCCCGATATATCCATGATCCGCCCCCATCATTTCCCAAAGTCCACGAGTTTTTGATTGAACCATTTGAACGGGAATTCCCAAGGCCTTCGAAATATCCTCAGGGCTGGTATTATCCAGGAAAAAGGTTCCTTCTTCGTTTAGGGCAACGGAGGGAATGACCAAAAGATCTCCTATATCCTCCGAACGTATACCTTGAATAATGTCCCCTCCTGTCAACAACCCCGTCACGGTTACCGATGGACCAAAAAAGTTATTTTGAATAGGAAATACCTGAAGGGAAAGCCCTTTTACCTGAGCTTGGGAAACGACTTGTTGTAAATACCCCCCAAATGAAAATCCTGTGACCAAGGAAATCCTTTTGGGCGTTCCAACCTGGGATGGAAGGTTTTGAAGCCATTCCGTGGCCTCCCTCAGAAACAAGGAAACCATTCCCACACCATTTTCAAACTGTAATAATTCTTCATAATATTCCACGGAAGGAAAAGGCTCATTGGCTTTAATAAAAAATTCATCCGATGGAAAAACAAAAGAAGTTCCCAATTCGTTCCGAAATCGATCTTGCCAGGGCTGTAAGCTTTGGACCATGGTTTTCGCATAAGCCGGGGTCACTTCTTCAATGGGGATCAAATGATCCCGAAATTTTGTCAGGCCAACGGGGACAATGGCTAAAGAAGCCACCCCTGGATACAAAGCCGCTAAATCCTGAATACTTTTTTCAAGGAAAACCCCATCATTGAGTCCTGGACAAATGACAATTTGTGTTTGGAGGCTAATTCCCTGGTTGATAAACTCCTTCATGGTTTCTAGAATATCCGGGGCTTTTGGGTTCACCAGAAGCTTCCGCCTCAATTCATTATCCGTGGCATGAACTGAAACATAAAGGGGGCTAAGTTTTTGTTGGAAAATTCGCTGGCGATCCCTTTTGCTTAGGTTTGTTAAAGTAATATAGTTTCCATATAAAAATGAAAACCGGTAATCTTCATCCCTAATATAAAGGGCTTTTCTTTGCCCCGAAGGATTCTGGTCAACAAAACAAAAAATGCATTTATTGGGACATTGCCGAATACGCATACCTGGAAACCCTAAGCCTAAATCTTCATCGGGTTCCTTTTCAATCTCAATGTCTAAAATTTCTCCATTTCCTTTGATGACTTTCACCTCAATCATCTCATCAGACACAAAATATTTATAATCAATTACGTCCCTTAGAACTTGATCGTTGATGGACAGCAGCCGATCCCCTTCCTCAATCCCAACGTTATCCCCTATTCCATCGGGGGAGACTTCGTCTACGAGAAGCCCTTTACCTGTCTGAATCGATAAAAATGATTCCGTCATGGGGTGTTTAACTCCTATCCTTCATTTTAATTTCCAAGCTTAAAAAAACGGGTTTTCCTTTCAACCATTAGACGAACTGCGTTCCCTCATGGTTCATTAATCTAACCCAGCGAAAAAGGTACTGCAATCCGGATATGATCGTAAGCCCTACTGTTAAGAAAAGTAAAGGAGAAAGGTTAGACGTATCTTTCTGGAAAACCACAAAAAACAAAATGGCAAGGATACAGACCAACTGAAATAATGTGGTACTTTTTCCCATCAGCGTTGGCAACATGTTAATGTTCATTTGGGTCAAATGCAATAAAAGAGTTCCCAAAAGTAAAATGGCATCACGACTCACAACTACAATGGTGATCCAAACGGGAATAAATTTCAAATAGGCCAGCGTAATAAAGGCCGCCGTTAAAAGGAGTTTGTCTGCCATGGGATCTAAATAGCTTCCCAGTTTGGTCCTTTGATTGGAGACTCGAGCGATAAAACCATCTAAACCATCCGTCAAACTAGCCAATAAGAAAATCAGCAGGGCATAAAGATAATAATGATATACTAGAAAATTAATAAAAAAAGGGATCAACAGGATCCGAAAAAGCGTTAAGCCATTGGGAACATTCATAATGTTTCTCTAAAAAAAACCCCAAAGTCCAAAAGCCCCTTACTAATATAGGGAATCCCCTCTGGAGCTGTCAATGAAAATTAAATGGTTTTTCTTAAACATCTCATTATATTCAACAACTTCCTGGACCATAGGTTTAATTTTTAAAAACTCTGAAAAAAGGAAAAAAAGAAGAAATTTTCTCACCCCCACCCATTTAATGGGTTTTCCCCTTCCCGAAAAGCTAGAGGGGGTGGAATCCTAAGGTTTTAATAAAAATGAAACGTTAAAACCACACTAGACTCCTCTTGACAGTGTAAAAAAGGAAGGTTATCTTGATGAATATTTAATGGCAAAACCTTGTTATAATATTTTAGTGAACCTTAGGCGGAAATTAAAACGAAAAAACAGGGCAATAGTTAAAATTGGGTAGAAATGAGGAAATAATTTAAGACCATTTCTTTTTCCATGCCCTTGATTTTCTGGTTGGGCTGCACTATTTTTAACTTTTCATTTTCCAAAAAAAAACAATAACCCTTAAAGGACAGACCCCATATTCCAGCGATTCCCGCAAAACCATTATTTACTCAAAAAAACATCTTGGACCTTTCCCAAGTGTGCGCTCCTTGTTAGGGAGGGGCTGGAAAAGACATGTAAAGAAATTTTTTTAGCGGTCCGTTCATCAGGATGGATGGAAGATCGCTTATACCCTGGGAATAATAAAGGAGAACCTCATGTCCATCAATGTTGAAATTCATCAGGTAGAGGGATTTGATTCAGTTCCAAGGTATTTTAATCGGAATATTGAAATATTTAAGGCAGAACGGGGGTACCATGGGAGAATGCACTATGAAGATTTTACCGTAGAGTCGACCCATTTTAAAATTATTCGGCAAGCCATTGAAGACGTGGTTTCCCGTTTACAAGAAAAAGGGTTTACCAAACTTCGCACACGGCTAAGTTTTCGTGGCAAAAAATACTTAGGTGAAAGGGGAATTCGTCATTTTGACGACAGTGAACAATGGACCAATTATCCAGATAAAACGGTTGCCCAATGAAAATTCCGTCCTGGTTACTTTATGAGGAGAAAATTCCTCACCTTTTTTTAAATCACATAAGGAAGATCTGAATGAGAATTCCGATTTTAAAGACAGAAAAATATAAAAACTGCCATGTAGAAATCGATAAAAAAAATGAAACGCTTATTTTATTTGGCCCCAAGGATAATAAAATTGGAAACCTGACCCTCCAGGAAATTTTAGATTATTTAACTGGAGCCATTTCCATAAATAAAAGAAGAGCACCACGAACCCCTCTCTCTTTGAGAATCCGGTACACCAATCCCGAGGGTAAATGGTATGAGAGCATCACGGACACCATTGGAGGTGGAGGACTTTTTATTGAAACCCGTACCCCCTTCCACCCAGGGACCCCTGTAACGGTGGAAATGTCCCTTCCTGGGAAAAAGGATAAACCCATCCAAGCAGAGGGAGTGGTGGCTTGGACTCGGAAAAAGTTTGAACGGATACTCTATTTTCCAGGGATGGGGATTCAATTTACAAAGGTATCCAAAGACGACCAAAGGTTTCTCATTTCTGAAATTAATCTTTTGAATAGTTTACGTGGACTCCAAGAAGGAACCGACCAAAAAGAATAAGGCCACTTAAGAAAAATTAATCCGTTTACAGACAAAGTAGAACCCGGGCCTTGGCGGTTCTACCTTTAAACAGGAAACAACCTTAATTCCCCATTAATATGCTCCGTAATGAAATTCATCAGCTGACCCAGTATTTTCCTCAAAAAAAAATTCTGTCCGATGGACCCGCTTTAACCGCCTATTCAATCGATGCTGGCATTTACAAGGTTTTACCCCTGGCAGTGGTTTTGGCGGAAGGTTTAACAGACATCAAAAAAGCAATTCTATATTCCAAAGCCACAGGCGTACCGATTACAGCCAGAAGCGGGGGAACAAATTTGACCGGAAACGCCATTGGACCGGGGATTATTTTAGAATTTTCTCGAATAAACCGTATTCTGGAAATTAATAAGGAAGGGTTATGGGCCAGGGTTCAACCGGGAATTGTTTACGCAGAGTTAAACCGAGATCTTTCAAAAAAAGGACTCATGTTTGCCCCCGATCCTTCCAGCGGAGACATGTGTAAATTAGGAGGAATGATGGGGAACAATGCGGCTGGCCCCCATTCCCTGAAATATGGCGCAACAAAGGACAATGTTCTAGAACTTGAAATTACCCTTGCCTCAGGGAAAACGCTCACTGCCAAACCTTACATTCTTAACAGTTCACCCTGCAGAGATTTGCTTCAGGAACACAGAGAACTTCGGGATATCCTGGACCTGGTTCAACAAAACGCCGAACTGATCAACCGAAAAAAAAGACAGGTTTCGAAAAATAGTAGTGGGTATAACCTTTTTGCCTTGGCAGAGGGTTTGGAACGAGGAGTTTTTGACCTTCCCCGACTTTTTATAGGAAGCGAGGGAACCTTGGGCCTGACGACAGAAGCCAAAATAAAACTGGTCTCAAAACCCCAAAGGGTGGTCACCGCTTTAATGTACTTTCGGAAACTGGAGCAAATTGGAAATGCAGTCAATGATTTGCTCACCTTGGAACCCAGTGCGCTGGAAATGCTGGACTCCAATTCAATGGACCTGGTGGGACGAAAGGATTTCGACATTCCCAATGAGGCCCAAGTACTTCTCTTAATGGAATTCGACCATGGGAACATGGATATAAAATTAGACGAAGCCAAAAAAATATGCCAAGGGTATTCCCTCTGCGGTCCCATGGAAATCGCTTTGGGAAAAGAAAAACAGGAAAACCTATGGAAAGTTCGAAAAGCCCTTTATCCAACTTTATACCGTTATGATCAGGGGAAAAAACCGATTAATTTTGCAGATGATGTTGTGGTTCCGGCAAAAAGGTTACCTGATTTGATCCGCTATCTAGATGGCTATTTTAAAAAAATAGAGGTTCCTGTTGCAATATATGGACATATCGGAAATGGAAACGCCCATATTAACCCCCTCTTAAACGTCAACCGTCCGGAGGATTTCCAAAAAATGGTGGCCATCTCTAAAGAAATACACCAAACCGTCATAAGCCGTTATGACGGATCAATTTGCGGAGAACACGGGGATGGACGAGTACGGGCAGAGTTTGTGAAAGATCTTTATGGCGAAGAGATGTACCATCTTTTTAAAACCACCAAAAAGATCCTGGATCCCCAAAATATTCTCAATCCAGGAGTGAAAATCACAGACACTCCTTTTACTCAGGACATTGATTTTCTTCGCCTTTCCAAACCCTGTGCGACCTGCGCCAAATGCAACTCGGTTTGCCCGGTGTATGATGTCCTTCAAGAAGAATCCAACAGTGCGCGCGGATGGTTCCACATTTTAACCGATCCCAATTATTCCTACGAAGAATCAAAACGGGTCGTGGAATCCTGCTTAAACTGCAAATCCTGCCGGGAAGTGTGTCCCGCAGGGATTGATGTCTCCGCATTGGTATTGGAAAAAAGGGAGGAGTCCCCCCGTTGGATCACGGGGGTTTTATCTTTTCTTCAATCTAAACCAAAAACTTTTATTCCCTTGATGAAATTGGCGGGAAGAACACAACCGGTTTGGGACAATTTCCTGGGCCGATGGGTTTTGGAAAAAATAAGTCGTTTAATAATGTATCCCATCAATAAAAAGGCGCGGATTCCCCGGGAAATGGTTTTGCCAAAATTTGCCACGCAAACCCTTCGTGAAAAATTCAACCATCTCACAGAAGAGCGTGGACATACCCAAACCTTGGCCTATTTTCACGGATGTGCCGCCAATTTATTCCAGGATGGCGTGGGAGAGGCCCTATTGAAAGTTCTTGACCACCATGGGATCAATCCGGTCCTTCCCAGACAACGTTGTTCCGGAACACCCATTCAAACTTATGGGCACAAAAAAAACCTGTTGGATTCCGCCCGTTTTAACATGGACTCCCTTTCCCGTTTCGATCGAATTATCACCAGTTGTGCCTCCTGTACCCTCATGTTAAAAGATTATCCCGACCTCTTCCCTGATCCCTCAGAGAATCAAAAAGCAAGGGATCTTTCCAAAAAAGTAATTCATATCACCCAGTTTTTGAATGATTATGTCCGTTTAAAACCCTTTCCCTCTCCCAACCACCCACGTGAAAAAAAATTAACCTACCACTCTTCTTGCCATCTTCGGGTGGCCGGGGTAACCAAAGAACCCCGGGATTTATTGAAAAAACTCCCTGGGTATTCCTATGTTGAAATGGAAAATGCAAACCGCTGTGCGGGGGGTGCGGGAACATTTATTGTCAAAGATTATGACCTTTCTCAAAAAGTTTTTAAAAGGAAACGGAAAGGCATTTTGGAAAGTGAAGCAGATGTGGTCACCACCAGTTGCCCGGCCTGTATGATTCAATTGAAAAACGGTTTAAGAAAAAACCTATCTGTCAAGCATGTGGTCCAGGTCCTCGCAGAGACTTACCAATTATAATTTTTCACACTTTTTAACCCCATCCGTATTCTTCCAAAAGTTTTTTCTTTTAAAAACCTCAAAAGCCTGGTTCCATTAAACTGGGGAAAACTTGATTGGGTAAATGATCGTGACCTCACCCTCGGGAATGGGCTCAAAACGCCATGCCTGGATATGCTTTAAAAGGGCCACCTCAAACTCCTTTTGGTCCAGGTTAGAGGATACATTGGTAATTTTTGAAAGCGTTCCATTTGAAAGAATTTTAAACTCAAATACAATTTGGCCCATCAATTGAGGGTTTTTCTGAAGTGCTTTATTATAGATGAATTCAATACCACTTTGATGGCTCTGGATGACTTTGAGAATAGAATCATAGCTTCGAAGCCTTAAGCTGGAAGAATCTCCTTTGATCTCAAATGGATTTTCCACAATGGTGGCAGTACGCCCTGCCAATAAGAAATCATCTATTTGGGGAGAATTGAGAGGCACATTAAAGGAAACGTCCTCTTTTTCTTCCCGGTCTAGGTTTAATATCCTCTCCTCCGTTCCGGCTAAGGAGGAAAGTGAGGTCAGGGTTTCCGCTTGAGGAAAGGCCTCCCCTTTTGGCTCCCCTTGGGTCGGATTTTTTCTTGCCAATAATTTCAATAATCCGCTTTTCTTTGCGACCTCCCTATTTTGCTCTTGGGTAATTGGAGGGCTAACGGGGATGATGGGGGGGACCTCAACCTTCGGCTTTTGGGAGGGTTTGAGAGGTTCGATCCTCGGGGGAGAGGGAGACACTTTTTTTCCTTCTGGCTTCCTTAATTGGGGCTTTGAAACCGGTTGAACCACCTCTGGAGGTTTGGGAGGCTGAAGGATCAACCGAGCATTTCTTGGAGGAACACGTTCAAATACCGGAACCGCCATTTCCTGCTGAGGAACGGAATACGCTAACGCCCCTAAAAGGGAATAGAAAATTAAAGAACCGAGTAAAAACCATAGAAATTCTCTGTCTTCCCTACTTTTAAAAATTTTTTCATTGGGTTCATGATAGAAAATACCAGACCCCCCCTTTTATTTTTTGGATCAAAGGTTTATGGATTTTATCAATTTCCGTTATTCCTTTCTTCATGGAGGACCGCTAACGATAAATCACTAAAACCTGTTTCATTTGCCGTAAACAGGATACTTTTTAATAAACGAAAAGGAATCCGCCGGTCCCCCAAAATGGTGATTTTTCCTCCATGGTTTCTTTCCACACCAAGACGTTTTGAATTTTCTTCTAAAGCTTTACCCACCTGAGGAATAAAAAGGTCACTGCTTTGAAGCACCTCCCGAGTTGTCACAACCCGTTGATCCTGAACAAAAATAAGGTCCGGAGTAATCACCAGGGTTAGTGTTGAGTCAGGTTTGATGGAAGACGTTGACTGGGGAAGGTGAAGATCAGGGTTGGATGCCAAAAGGCCCCCCTCCGCGGCGTAACTTTTTAAAAGAAAAATTAACAGAACCGTGAAAACATCCACCATCGCGGTTAAATTCAATCGAGGGGGGTCAATATGGTGACGATATTTTTTGGGACGAAACATTAAATTTTGTTACCCCTCTTTTTTTTTCTTTTGGCTTTGCCAAAAATGGCTAAGGAAGGAAAAATTCTCCCCCTGCATTTTACCACCCTATTCACTCCCCTCCCCAATGGAAACCATCGGAAATAGAGGGAAAGATTGAATCACACCGTTTTCAATCACCACCCTTTCCCGCGAGGCATCCATGACTCTCACCAGTATGTCATATGAAACCTCAGAGTCACTTAAAAGAATCAAGTGGTTCTGATTCAAAAAATCTTTTTTAAGGGAATATAACGTTGATGAAAGACCTTCCAAATCGTATTGTCCATTTTTCTTGGGGAGGGAGAAAAGAAAGTTTTCCCCCGCCTGTATCTTAAACCCGTCCAGGGTGATTGAAACAATGAAAGGGGTTTGCTCACTCGGCCCTGTGGGTGCCTCGGACGAACCAGTGGGAATATAAAGATTTAGGATGGTTGTCTGAGAAGCCACCGCGGAAAGCAAAAGAAAGGGAATGAGAATTACCATTAAATTCCACAACCCAATAATATGCAACCCTTCGTCTGGAATCATTTTGATTTTCTTTTTGGATAGCCGTTTTACCACTACCACTTTATACCACCGGTATCTTTTTTTTAGAGGTTAACAGGTGAGCCAATCGCACTGAAAATTCATCCAACTCATCTCCCAGTTTCGCACTCCTGGCTTGCATAAAGGAATAGGTCAACATTAAAAGTATGGCAACCAATAATCCAAAGGCGGTGTTATTTAGGGCCAGGGAAATACCATTGGCCAAAAGGGCAGATTTTTGAGCCGGGTCTGCAAGAGAAATGGCACTGAAGGACCGAATCAATCCAACAACCGTTCCCAGCAAACCGAGGAGGGTTGACACATTCGATAGAGAATACAAATAATGCACCCTTTTCTCTAGAAGTGGAAGGACCTCCAACAAGGTCTCTTCCATTGAGCCTTCGATTTTTCGCTCCGATGCCTCCGAGTTTAGAGCCTCTTGGAGTCCGGAGGTCCACACCCTTCCCAAAGGGGCTTTTATATTTTGGCATAAGTGTAAAGCCTCCTGGAGTTGATCCTCTTCAATTAATTCCTTCAACTTTTTCCAAACTGCTCTTGCTTCCAAGCGCCCCCGTATGAATAGAGTTAGCCCTCGCTCCAAAGCAATAGCCGTTCCAATGGCTAACACAAAAAGAATGCCATACATAAAGATACCACCCGCTTTAAAACCACTTACAAGAAAATGAAGAATTTCCATTTATTCTACCTCGTTCACCGGAGGTGGATTGAACCCTCCATCAAGGGAAGGGGGAAAACCTCCTTTGTTTTTAAAACCCAATGCGTGTTCAAATCTTTCGGGTTCCAAAGGAATAAATAAATTGTTGATACCCCTCCGGGTGATCCAAATGTCCTCTTGCTCGATAGATTCCGGGCTTCGCCAGGGAATCTGGTAGGGAACACTGGGATTCATCACATTTCCAATAATTTCAGTTTGAAACAAAAAGAGGGGCTCATCCCGTGATCCGGTTTCTGGTTCTAGCCCAACCTGAGCTGCAAAAGATATTGTTGAACACACCACCAGGCACCCCATAACCTCAAATAATATCAATCCATTCCGAGGAAAAAAAGAAGAAAAATCAAAAACATTCTTGATACGCTTTGCAATCACTCCCATCTTTTGAAATTCAATCCTGCTCTTTTCCATTGTTATTCTCCCAATCGAGACGTTGTTCTAACTCTAGGATCCAACCCTCAATTCTGGAACGGTGTTTTCCGCCCCGCTTTAAATAGTGAATATAATACAGAATGGCATCTTCGGGTTGATTTAAATATAAATCATAAAGGATCCCTAAATTGAAATAGGCCGGCGCGAAGTTGCCGCTCACCCGAATGGCCTCCAAATATTCTTTCTCCGAATCCTGAAATTTCCCCATTTCCCGATAAAGAATTCCAAGGTTATTATGAACCTCTGCATTATCTGGGTCTAACCCAATGGCTTTTTGATAATGTTCCTGGGCTTTTTCAAACATCTCCTTTTGCTTAAACAGAACGGCCACATTATTATGGATCACCGCAATATCAGGGTTGATCTTCAGCGCTTTTTGAAAAGCAAGAATGGCTCCATCTTTTTTCCCTTTATCCATCAGTTGTATCCCCTCCTTAAAATACCCCAGAGGTTCTGAGGATTCTTCAATAAACTGGCGGTCTTGCTGTATGGTAGACTCGCTTTTTCGGGACCAAGAACAACCCATTGGAATTAAAAACACTCCGACCATTACAAAGAGAAAACACTTCAAACCACAAGTTCTCCACTTGAATTTAAAACCCGGTTTCTCGAAAAACACTTTCTTCAAATTCCTTTTTTTGATAGCGTTGCGGGTTAAGAATGCCCAACCGCTCAAAACTTTTCTTAACCCAGAGGTCATAAAGGCCAACGGTCTGGGCTCGATGGACATTCCTTTCATAAGCGGATACTGCCTTTTCCTTCCATTGTTGGGATTCTTTTTCAAGCAGCAAATTATATTCCTGTAATTCCCCTGGTTTTAAATCAGAAGGGCGCTCAGACTGGGCAATGGAAAGACCATAATCTTCAAAAAGCTTTCCTTTTCGGTATGAAACCTCCGTAACAATCTCTTTAATTTTAAATTCAGCGGCTTTTTCATATTGCTCCAAAACGTCTACCCTCAAATTCTCCTTCAATTTAAGATTCTCCTCCAACGGGTGTTTTAATTGTACCTTTAAAAAATCTTCATGCCTTCCCCGTCCTAAAATCAGATAGGACTGAGCCACAAAAGGGGAAACGGAATCAAGGGTCGAATGAGAACCTTGGTACAGGAAAATAACGGATGAATAAAGTTTTTGGGAGCCTTGCAAGTCTCCCTCTCGAAAAAGATTTTGTGCCGAACGAAAAATCGATTCAATTTTCCCCTTACTGTCCACTGGGAATTGGGCAGCAGCTTTCTGGAATCGATCCGCTGCAACCTTCCATTTACCCCCCTTTTCATACAGGCCGGCAGTATAAAAAAGGATATCTGTCTTTTTTCCTGCCTCTTGCTCTGCTTTCCAAAATTGATCATAGAGTTTAGCCGCATCAACCGGTCTATTCATTTTCTCATAGAGAACTGCCAGTTTACGCTTCGCCTGGTTTTGATAGGGGGAAGGAGATTCGATCAATTTCTCTAAATTGGCACTCGCTTTCTTTTTTTTACCTTGCTGTAATAATAATAAAGACCCCTCATAAAGAGAGGCTTCCGCTGTTTTGGCTCCTGGAATCTCCTCCGAAATTCTCAAAAACAACTCCGAGGCCTCCTCAACATTTCCCTCGGCTTTTAACCGTTCGGCTTCTTGATAAAGAGATAAAGCCATTAAGTCTTGAAACTCTTTCCTTTTTGGATGTTCAGGTTGTAAAAGTCGAAAAGCCGATCCATAAGCCTCCGCTGCGGACATATATTGTCCTTCCTGAAAATAGCCGGCTCCTAACATTTGGTAAGCCTGGGTTTTCATTGGATCCTCCGCATCGGAATGATCTAAGAAAAGGCGGGTAAACTTTCGTGCTTCAGAAAGATCTCCTCTTTGATATTCCAAATTGATCACTTTTAATAGAACCTCAGGGGTTTTGGAATGATTGAGAAACCTCTCTAAAAATTTTTTGGAATTCTGAAGGAGAATCTTTTCAGCCTCTGTTGATTCCTCCTTCAGCACAACCGTTTGCCACTGCTCATAAGCAACCAAAGCCGCATAGGCGGCTTCTTCGCTTTTTGAATGGTGTGGATATTCATACGCTACAACCTCATAGGCCTTCGCAGCTTCTAAAAACCTTCCCAATTCAAACAAACTTTCAGCAAAAAGAAAGTGAACCTCCAGTGCTTCTTTGGATCCTGGATAATGGGAAAGAAAAGACTGATACCAATGAACCGCCTTCATAAGAGGACCCTTTTGTTTTACCCGTTGGGCCTCCGAGTGAAAAAAGAGCGCCAGGCGGTAAGTGGTGTCTTTCATCCGACTTTCATAGAGACCTTGTCTCTGGTTTGCATTTCTTTGGACCCATTGACTTTCCGGTCCAAAAAGCTGGACAAATTGAATTCTGGCTTCTGTGGCCCGACCGATTTTTTGTTCTTGATCATAGGCCTGAATCAGGGACCACTGCAGGGAAGGGGCGTGAGGATGAAAAGGGTATTGTTTAAGAAAAAGGGAATAAACTGATATGGCTTTTTGAGGATTTCCTCCTGCTAAATAAAAATCCCCTAACCCCCGATAAATCATCTCTTCGTATTCCCGGTTCCCAATCCCCTTAAAATATTGAACTAAAGCAGGTCCCCCTCCTAAATAGTCGAAGGAAACCGCCATGACCCGGACCACTTCTTGAATCATTTCCCAATCTAAATCGTTCAACCGGTCGAGTGGTCTTTCCGATTCCATTTTTTTATCCTTATTTTCTCCAACCCGTTTTTCATCTAAAAAAATTCCCAATGTTTGAATGGCGCGATTATAATCCTGAAGTTTAAAATAAGACCAACCTATTTTATAAAGCCCTTTCTGGTAAAAAGGACTGGGTCCTTTTTCTACAATGACTTGATAAGCCTGGTTGGCCTCCTGAAAAAGACCCAGTTCAAACCTCAAGTCTCCCACCCGAAAAGCCGCTTCCAAAAAATAGGAACTGCTTGGATAACGGGTCATTAATAGATGCAACGTTTGAAGGCCGGAATGTGTTTTTCCCTCCTCTAAATACCCACGGGCCAGCTGGTAAAGAACCCGGTCATTGGCCGGCCTTGAAGGATAAAGCGTCAAAACCCTTTCATATAAGGCAATGGGTTTGGAAAAATCAAAACGAGGAGAAAGGGGTTTCTGCTTCAATTGGCCTTCTCGGTAACGGTTTGAACGATCCTCATAAATCAAGCGGGCCTCTCGATTGGCCTTCAGGGTTACCTCCATGAGGAGGTCCCCTAATCGGTGCATCGCCTCCGCTTTCAAATCACTTTTGGTCTTAAAATAAGCAGATAAAAAATCTTCATAATCCCGAATGGCCAGAAGAGCCTGCCTTCTACTTAAACCCTGATTGATTAAAATATCCTTCACCTCTGATTCCAAGCGGGCAGAATCTACAAAACGAGCCGTATCTTTCCCCCCACAGGAAATAAGATTTAGGCAGGAAAAACCAAGAAAAAAAATGATGTGCTTAAATTTCATTGCCTTTTAACCCCTAAATCTCGCGGTGAAAGATTTCTTGCGATTCCCAGGCTAGATCTGACCAGAAGCTCTTCTAATGCTCTTTTTCTTTGAATAAGGTCCTCCCGGTAGGTGTGGACCCAATCTCTTTTCAACGAATCTTCAATGCGATGAAGGGGTCCCTTCTTTTCACCCTCAAATTTTCCTTCGGGAGAGGACATGAGTTTTCTCAAATCCCCTAATTCTTTTATGATACGTTGCCTTTCAACAATGGAATAATCAAACAGGGAATCCATTGGGAGTAACCCTCCATCCATTTTTAATAAAACTTTTCCAAGAATGATATCCTTTTCATTCTCACCCAACCATTCTAAGTCCACCTCTATTTTTTGAATCGCCAGTGTAATCTTATCCAATAAGGTCCGATAATGAGAAACCGCTTTTTCATAGGCACTTAAATTGGCATAACAATATCCAATGGTAACCAACCCCTCCAAGGCTTCAAAAGAATCGGGAAACCGTTCGGAAAGCTGGCGAAATAAAACAATCGATTTGACATACTCTTGGCTCTTAAAATAAGACCAGGCTAATCCATAGAGCGTTCTCTTAAAAAAGGGACTATTCTCAGGGATGGCCTCGAAGGAAACCCGTGCCCCTTGAGGGTCGGTTTCCAATAAAAGTTCACCTAAAATTAAATGACTCCAATCCTGAAAGTAGAGTCCCTTCATATACGGTGTCGGGGAGATCTCTCCTATCCGGCGAATCCATGATACCGCAGAGGAAAAATTTCCCGATTTCCGGTAGGCTAAAGCAATCGAATAAAGGGCAAAAGGATAACGATCATTTTTAGGATCAATTCTCTTCAAGGTTTCAATGGCCTTCAGATAATCCCCCTTGTGAAAATAGGACATCCCAAGAAGGTACATCCATTCATCGGATGCCACTGGATAAACTGAAACCCCAGACCCTTTTTGAAAAACGGAGATGGCTCGAGAATACTCCCCTTTTTTATAAAAGGCCTCGGCCAAAAGCCCCTTCCTACTGGACTCTAATACTTGGGAAGGCCCCAAAGAAATGCCCTCCAACCTTTGAATCACCTGTGAATAAAGCCCTAAAAATAACAAAGCCCTTGCTAATAAGATTTCGCTTTTCCCAATGGTCGAATTTTTCTTTCCCTTCATGATGGCCACCCACGCCTTCACGGCTGCATTTGAATAAAACCCACCATCGAAATCCCCTCCCCCCCTCCGGTACCATTCTTCGGGTGGAGGAAAAGGGGTTTCTAGGTTTTTCTTTTCCACTGCAACACCTGCCATTTGAATGGATTGAAAAATAATTTTTTCATCCTGAGATGAAAACCCCACCAGAGGCTTTCCCGTTCCGGAAGGGGAAAATCCCATGGAAATCTCTAAATTAAAAAAAAGAGAAAGAAAAATTAGGAAAGAAATTAATAGGTTCAGATAATTTTTATTTTCCATGTTGAAAAAAGAAAAGGGACTTTTTGGAATGAATTTTCTAACACGCGTGGAAGACCCCATGAAGGGTGGTTTCTATTTAGGGAGGGTATGGCAACGGTTGCACTCCGAAAGCGGAAAAGCCACCTTTCCGTGACATCGGCCACAAAACTCCCCCTCTTCAATATTGGTCATTGTTACCGGATTGATTCCCGCTTGCATCACAAAAATACTTGGGTGACAATTCTTGCAATCCAACCACAGGGTGTGGGGAAAGTGGGGATACACTACATCCGGAAGGTCTCCCTTAACTTTGAAGACCACATTAAAATCCATAGATGGGAGATTTTTTCGGGAAAGGTCTATAGATTCCCGGGGCTTGATAAATCCATCGGTTAGGGCAGTAACCCAATCGACCTCTCCCCCTTGCGTCTTCGGTAAGAAATAAAAGGCCAAAGGATGTTTTTCCTTAGCGGACAAAATTTCTTCGATTGCTTTTTCCGGGGAAATGTCTTCTTTGGGAGTGGGAAGTATATCAATGGTGGAACTCTCCTCAATCATCGAGGAGGACTGAATCATTCGAATGGTTTCTTGTTTTACAACATTTTTTTCCGCGCAACCAAATAGGGTGAATCCAAAAATGATAAAAAAGGCAAGCAGGTTAGACCAACCCATGTTGAGGTTAATTCCCGACAATCACAAGCCCCAACATTTGTTTATGAATAAAACAAAAGTAGGGAAATTCCCCAGAGGTAGTAAACGTGTGCTGGCACGTATTGTCCGGTTCAACTTCATCGCAAATAAACTCTAATTCACCAGTGGGACCCGAACCCGGAACGCTCGCAAATTGATGCATTCGAATATCATGATTCACCCATTTTATAGTATCCCCGATGGAAATATGGACCACTTCAGGGGAGAATCGGTATGTATCTTTTAAAACAAGGATTTCATGGATCTTTTCCTTTTCACTCCAAACTGAGGCCGGAGATAGGATGAAGAAAATGAAAAACAAAAACAGATGAAAATTCTTAAATTTCTCCCTCATTTTTTCCTCATGAACTTAAATTATATCGAGAAACTTCGCCTATTGTCAACAAACCCCGAACCTCATCAAAGTAAAACCATTCAGGATAAAACATTTTCTTCCCTTTTTTACCCTTAAGTGCTCATTTCCTATCAATGTAATCCCAAAATGATAATGTCCTATTTGCCCAAAATAGAAATGTCCTATTGGCTGATAGAATGCCCTGACATGGAAGGAGGGCAGAATGGCCAGAGAGGACATGCTGAAGATGAGTGTGAAGGAACTTCCAAGGGTGCA
>DASWJH010000054.1 GCA_036397255.1 Nitrospiria bacterium | reverse complement strand
AGGCCCGAGAATGCCCGGTCCGGGGGCTTTTATTTTCGCCTGAATTTGGGTGATGGACCCATCCGAGTTCTTAAACAGGAGCGCATAACGGTCGGTAGAATCAAATGGGTCCGGAGGAATGACTAGGGATTCACCGGATTTGGTTAAAGTGATTAAGAGAAGGAAAGGTAAAAATAGTAGAAACAGGTTTCTTTTTACCACGAAATTTCCTTTTTTATTTGAAAAAAAATAGGATAAAAAAACTAAAAAAAATTTTCTTGCTAATCCTTTTTTAAACAATATTATTTAAGTAAAATTATATTTTTAAACCTATCCTGTCAACAACTAAATATGGTGTAGGAAAGCCATTCTCACCCCAAAGTATTGTTTAACAATTTCTTGGAAAAAGAGGTTTTAATGTTTCATATCAATACAAAAACTTGAATTTAAAAGAGAATGGGGCTTTTGGTGGGATAAAGGTAAAAAAAAATCAAGTTTTGCTTTCCGGTGGAGAAAAAAAAGGAAACCTTTTGAAAAAAATATTTTTAATGAGGAATAAAATTTGGGTGACAAAATATTAATCTTATTCTTTCATTTTGTTCCAAACTTATCCTTTTTGAACCATTAAAAATTGCCTTTCAGGAGCCTGGATTTGTTATAATCCCCAATATGGATTCCCCCTTTTATCCCGAGGTTTCCGAGGAAGAAATCCAAAGGGAACGGCAAAAAGCCAGAGCACTAAGAAAAACCCCTTGGTGGAATCGAAAGCGGGGAAAAGGAATCTGTTTTTATTGTCAAAATAAATTTAAGACCACCGAGCTCACCATGGACCATAAGGTGCCCATCATCCGGGGGGGAAAAAGCGTAAAAGGAAACCTGGTTCCTTGCTGTAAGCCCTGCAATGACAAAAAAAAACACAAACTTGCTTTTGAATGGGAAGAGTATACCTAAGGAGGATAGAAAAAAGAAGAACCGAGGGAAAGAATTTTTTAACTTACATTGTTGGCCCCGGTTTTTGCCACCAAATTACAGGCTTGCAGGAGGGAATCGAAGGTTCCGGCATCGGTCCACCAACCCTCTAAATGATCCCAAGTCATTTGCCCCTTTTCAATATACATATTATTCACATCGGTAATTTCAAGCTCTCCCCGTTCGGAAGGTTTAAGGGTCTGGATCAATTTAAAAACGTCAGCATCATAAAAATAGTAACCCGTCACCGCATAGGGAGATTTTGGCACTTTGGGTTTTTCTTCGATACTCAATACCCGTTTTCCCTCCAAAATGGGAACCCCAAACCGCTGAGGGTCTTTGACCTCTTTGAGAAGGATTTTTGCCCCTTTTCCCTGCTCCTGAAACGCACGGGCGGCATGAATAATGTTCTTTTCAATGATGTTGTCTCCTAACACCACACAAACGGGATGGTCACCCACAAAAAATTCAGCCAGCCTTAAGGCATCAGCAATCCCCCCCTCACCCTCTTGATAGGTGTAATTAAGATGTTGGAGCCCAAACTCTTTTCCGTTCCCTAATAGTTTTAGAAAATCTCCCGCATTATTACCCCCTGTCACTATCAGGATATCGGTAATCCCAGCCGCCACCAGAGATTCAATAGGATAATAAATCATCGGACGGTTATATACCTGTAACAAATGTTTATTGGTCACCTTTGTAAGCGGATAAAGACGGGTGCCAAGACCACCCGCAAGAATCACTCCCTTCATCGCTCTTCCTTACGTTTTAAAGAATTCACAAAAATTTCATCATCCAAATTCATGAAAGCAGGTATTCAAGCCCACGGGTCAAAAACATTTAGAGCAAAAAATAAATATAACATTTTTAGACCATTATTAGCAAATGGACACGAGACAGATTCTTTAGAGAAGGGACTGTGTCGGATAAAAAAAATCCCCTTTATAAACTAAGGGGATTTTTAAAAAAACAACTTTTACCGAATTGGGCAGTTTATGTTTTATAAACCATCGAGGCATCCCGATAGGCGTCAAAAATACTCCAAACGGCAAATCCTAGAAGAACAACCAAGGCAATCACCACATAAAGGGAATAGGTTAACCCTGCGACAGAGGTAGCCCCTGTTTCAATCATTTCCCGTCTTAACCACCCACTAAAGAGCATGACAACGGCAATAAAAATTCCCCCCTTGACCCAATGGCGATTATATAACTGGCCCGCACCAGGTATTACTAAAGAGAGCAATGGAGCAACAATTCGTCCCGCCAGGGACTCCCTTTTCTGTTGGGGCGAGCGGGGCTCTCCAGTCTCAAAAACATGACCCTCTACTTCACCATCCATCATTTTTAAATCCTCCTTCGATCAGAGATTTAAAACCCTCAAAAAGCACCGTTCTATTCTCTTAAAATGATAGTTTGCATTTTACCTCAATTCAGGGGTTGTGTCCAGATTGAGAAAGGGTTTTCAAAAAAAACAGGAGTAAAAACGATGGCCAAGAAAAGGGGGGTGGATACTTAACCCATTGATAATTAACATTTTTAATTACAAATCCGGCCTCCTTTAGGAAGGGATCACACCCAACACCTTTAACCGATCCATGAATGAATAACGCTTTGAATGGATCCCTGCAACCGTTGCCAGGGTCTTATATAAAAGGTCAGGGTTTCCTTGGATTTTTCGAAAAATTCTTTCCCGCAACCATACCATCGGGGGGAACCCAGAATTCCAGACCAGGTTCAATTCATCGCCTAAACGCTGAAGGCATTCCGTTTGAGGTCTTCTGAAACGTTCATAAGACTGAAGTGCCTTTTTGGAGAAATCGCCTTTTTCAAAGCAATCCTGAATCACTTGGAACAAAACCAGGGCATCTTCCATGGCCTGATTTCTCCCTTGAGCCACATGAGGGTTCATGGCGTGAGCCGAATCTCCAATTAAAGCAACTCCTTTCTCAACCCAAGAAGATGCGTGAAGACGGCTACAGGGCATGATACCGATTTGATCCCAATCATTCACTTGAAGGAGGAATTCTTGAACAGAAGGATCAATGGAAAGTATGGAATGATGCAGATATTGAATCCCTTTGGATTGAAAAACCTCTCTTTTTTTTAAAGGAATTAAATAAAAAAGGTATAGCTGTTTTTCTGAAACGGGAAATAATGCTAATATTTTTTTTCTCCCGATATAATAACGTCCCTCCCCTTTAAATCCCCGGGGGCGCCTGATCATCATTGTCAGGTAGGCATCTTTATACCGATGGTAACGGCAGGAAATTCCTGCAAACTCTCTGACTTTCGAAAAAACCCCATCCCCACCAACCACCAAACGCGCATCCCATTCAACAACCCGATCCTTTTGACTCCCGGTTACTTTCCAGGAATTTCCATTCCGGACCATCCCTTTCAAACGCACCCCTAAACATAGGTCAATACGATCCAAACGGGAAATTTCCTTTAACAATACATCATGAATCACTTTGGGAAGGACAATTAGCGAATAGTTAAAAGGTTCTGGCAACAGGCGGTAATCGATACTAAGAAGGGGATATCCATCGGTATTGTAAAAATGGAAAAGGTGATTTTTATGCACATCTTGGGTCTCAATCTCCTTCAACAACCCCAAATCCTCCAAAACCCTCAAGCCGTTGGGCTGGATGATCTCACCACGCAACGGGTTGGAAAGAACGGACTGAGCATCTATTACACAAACCCGAAACCCTTTGCGTCCTAATGCAAGAGCGAGGACCAATCCTCCCACACCCGCCCCTACAATTAAAATGTCGGCTTGGTTACTCACGAATGCAACTTTATCGAAAATACCATTAGAGGGTCAAGGTGAATGATCACCTTTCTTTTTTGAGGGTTGAGAACAAATTTTTTTCTTGTAAAATTTTTAACACAGGAAGGCACCGAACCGGCCCAAACCGATGGAGAGAGAAGGTTTTCAGCGCTTTTAATCGAATCAGGGAAAGGATTGATTCACCCGAATTTCTGCCTTTGCCCTGAGTTTTGAAATATATTCTTTTCTTCTTTTTTTGGCTTTTTGTTGGATGAGTTTTTCTTCAATCACTTTCTGGATTTCATCGTCTATTTCCCGCAAACCAAATTCCTCTGGGTTGCTTTCATAATAACGGGTAACCTCTTCTGGAAGCACCAAAACAAAAAAATCAACTCTTTGATTTAAAAATCGGTTAATCCAAATTTGCCGTTGAATGCCACCTTTTAAAATTTCAGGGGTGGTTCCTTTTTTTCGGAGGAAATCTTGAAATGACGCCTCATTGGAAAACTTTTCTTTAAATTTCAATAAGGCGGTCAAAACCTCTTCCTCTGAAGGAGGTTTGATTTCAAAACGCTCAGCCTCTTTTACCAGAAGGGCTTCATCAATCAGGTGTTCAAGCAGTTCTTCCTTCGTTAATGGAGAGTCCTTGGAGTGAAGGATTTCAGTGGCTCGCAAATCGCTGGCTGTAATCACATCGCGATTGACCACAGCCAGGATTTGATCAATGACAAATGTAAAACCCGTAAATGGAAACAAAAATCCCAATGTCAAAAAAAGAAGAAAAAATAACTGCTTGATATTCATAAAAGGCGAACCACCCGGGTTCTGGATATCCAGTCGTGTAAGGACCGCCTCTTTGAGGAGAACAGGACAAGCCAAAAACCCCACCCTCCTGTCAGGAACGACAAGAAATATCCTAGTGAACGGCCCAAGGCTTGGATCGGGGAAATCTTCCCTCCGGATTGAGCGATAATCCTAAGACCAAATATCTTTTTCCCAGGGGTTTGGCCTCCCCAATACGTAAAAAATGAAAAATAAAAAAGAAAGAGAGCAGGCCAAAGCAAAAAAACTGTGAATAAAAAAGATTTTTGAAACGCCCCCATTTGGCCTGTAAGGTCTTGGCCAAAATAGGCCAAACGAACCGCAGAAATAGACAACCAGAGAAAAAAAAGACAAATAATAAAAACAACTGAAAGGTCAAGGAAAAAGGCACTACTTCTTCTGAAAAATCCCCCCAGAGTCAACCGGTTTGAAACCTGTTGACTGTTTTCGAGGCCAGGGGAAATCCCCTGTGAATTCATACCCTCTTGGGGAAAATGACCCTCTTCTTTACCAAGAGCTTTATGGAATATCGCCCCACTCATATTGCAACAACCCTACCAAAAATGGCCCCACGGTTTCCGTTCTTAAGACGCGTTCTCCCAAGGATACTGAAACAAACCCCTTGTTGACAACACCCTCAACCTCTTTTTCGGAAAACCCCCCTTCAGGCCCGATTAAAATCAAGACCTTTTTTTGAATTGGTTTTTTACGAAGATAGGAACGAATTCCGGTCTTTTTTTCTTTTTCATAAAGAAGCAACCCCAAATCAAAATCAAGATGGTTTTCCAGAAAAAGTTCCAAGGAACAAGGTTGCGATAAACTGGGAGGGGCCAAGCGCTGGGACTGTTGAGAAGCTTCGATGACAATATTTTGCCATCTTTGCATATCATGTTGGATACGTTTTTCTCGAAATTGAACAATGCTCCGCTCACAAAAAAGGGGAAAAATAGACCCCACTCCCAATTCGGTTGCTTTTTGTAAAACAGTCTCGAACTTTTTCCCCTTGGGAATTCCCTGGCCCAATAAAATCTCTACCCCGGGGTCCAAGGGGGGAGGGGTTACCTCTTCAACCTCCCCCCTAATTCCCCGGGGGGTCAAATGTGTAATGACCACACTGTATTTGTTCCGGGATGAGTCCACCACCGTAATTCTCTCCCCAATCCGGCAGCGCAGTGTCCTTCGCAGGTGAAAACCCAAAGGACCTTCAATATAAATTTCCCCATCACAGATTGCTTGCTGCTCAATATAAAAAAAAGCCATTTTGGGAATCTCTAATTTAGAAAATTAGGTTTGAGGAGAGTTAGCCAATGGGTAAGAATTTCCATCGAATCGGTCATGTAAGCTGAGAGAAGCGGTTTGAAGAACGTCGGAGGGGGCAACCATAAAAAGGCGGCCGCATTTATGTATCAAAAAAATTCTTTACTTTTCCCAAAATTCCTTCAGAATTTTGATCCACTTTTTCCCCCGTCTCTTGGGCAAATTCCTCAAGTAGTTCCCTTTGGCGTTGGGTTAATTTGGTAGGAATCTCAACTTCAACACGAACCAATTGATCCCCGGTGTGATGACCCCTGACATTGGAAACCCCCAAACCTTTAAGGCGAAAGATTTTGCCTGACGGAGTCCCCGGTGTTATTTTAAGTATCGCTTTATCCTTCAAAGTGGGGACTTCCACTTTTGCCCCCAAGGTGGCCTGTGCAAAGGAAATTTTAATTTCACAAAGAACATCATCCCCCTCACGAATAAAATAGGGATGTTCTCGAACGGATAAAAACACATAAAGATCTCCTGGAGGCCCACCATTGTTTCCGGGTTCTCCCTCGCCCATTAACCGCAAGCGAGACCCCGTTTCAACGCCGGGTGGAATTTTTAAAGAAAGCGTTCGCTCTTCCTGAAACCGCCCGGCACCTTGGCAGGAAGAACATGGTTTGGTAATAACCGTTCCCTGCCCCCCGCATTGGTTACAGGTTCGGCTCACGGTGAAAAAACCTTGTTGAAAACGAAGCTGCCCACTACCCTGGCAATTGGAACAGGTTTTGAGGCTGGTTCCTTGTTTCGCCCCATTTCCCCCGCATTCCGAGCAAGTCTTCCATCGGGGAATTTTTACTTTCGTCTCCTTACCTTGAATGGCCTCCTCAAAAGAGATTTCTAGATTAAACCGAAGGTCGGAACCCTGTTGTGCCCGGCTACGGGTTTTGGTTCCCGTTCCCCCTCCGAAAAAATCCTCAAAAATATCCCCAAAGATATCGCCAAAACCTCCTGCCCCAAAATCAGAACCTTGCCCCCCTCTTCCGCCATCTACACCCGCGTGCCCGAATAAGTCGTACTGCCGCCGCTTCTGGGAATCACTCAGAACTTCATGGGCTTCGGAGGCCTCTTTAAATTTTTCCTCCGCTGGTTTATTTCCTGGGTTACGGTCAGGGTGATATTTAAGAGCAAGCTTACGGTAGGCTTTTTTGATTTGATCGATGGAAGCGTTCTTCTCCACTTCCAAGACATCATAATAATCCCTTTTGCTCAATTTACTCTTCTCCTCAGAATATGAAAAATGCCGTAAATTAAGTGGGGTTTCAGGGTTAGTAAAAACCCCAAAACCGATAAACTCTCTAGTAATTTTATCAAGAACCAGTCCGGATGACAAATTATAAGTTTTTATTTGCCCCGTAAAAAAACCAAATGCTCCTCAATGGCCTCCGGAAAAAGAGACGGGCATAAAAAAAAGCCGACAGCTTTTAAAAAACTCTTTCTCTATTCAGCTGCCGGCGAAAGGGATTATTTCTTATCCTTATCCACTTCTTCAAAATCTGCATCGACCACATTATCATTGGACTTTGCGCCTTCCCCAGTTCCCTCCCCGCTAGCCTGAGCCCCGGCCTCCGGTCCTGCTTGTCCCTTGGATGTTTGTTTATACATTTCCTCCGCAAATTTATGAGAGGTCTTGTTCAACTCTTGGATCTTCCCGCGAATAACCTCTACATCCTCTCCCTCCAGGGCTTTTCGCGTTTCGGTAATACCTTCCTGAATGGTATTTCTCTCCGATTCGGAAACTTTATCACCCATTTCGGAAAGAGACTTTTCAATGCTGTAAATTAAGGTATCCGCCTCATTTCTAACCTCAGCCAACTCTTTCTTTTTTTTATCCTCATCGGAATGACTTTGGGCGTCCTTTACCATGCGATCAATTTCTTCTTTGCTGAGTCCACCGGATGCGGTAATTCGAATGGATTGCTCTTTCCCCGTAGCCATATCCTTGGCAGAAACGTGAACAATTCCATTGGCATCGATATCAAAGGAAACCTCGATTTGGGGAACACCACGGGGGGCAGGAGGAATTCCCACCAATTCAAACCGTCCCAGGGTTTTATTATAGGAAGCCATTTCGCGTTCCCCTTGGAGGACATGGATACTCACTGCTGTTTGGTTATCCGCCGCGGTAGAAAAGGTTTGGCTTTTTTTGGTTGGAATGGTAGTGTTTCGCTCGATAAGTTTTGTCGCCACACCGCCTAATGTTTCGATTCCAAGAGAGAGGGGGGTAACGTCCAAAAGGAGCACGTCTTTCACATCTCCCTTAAGAACACCACCTTGAATGGTTGCGCCCACCGCAACCACTTCATCTGGGTTCACTCCTTTGTGAGGTTCTTTTCCAAAAAACTCCCGAACCACTTTTTGAACCCTCGGCATCCGTGTTTGGCCACCCACCAACACCACCTCATCCATTTCCTTGGAACTTAATCCCGCATCACTCAAAGCTCTTTTACAAGGTTCAATGGTCCGTTGAACCAAGTCATCCACCAACTGCTCCAACTTTGCCCGGGACAATTTCAGGTTTAAATGTTTAGGACCCGAAGCATCTGCTGTGATAAAGGGAAGGTTAATATCGGTTTCCTGTGATGAAGAAAGTTCGATTTTTGCCTTCTCTGCGGCTTCCTTTAAACGTTGGAGAGCCATCTTATCATTTCTCAAATCGATCCCCTGGTCTCGTTTAAATTCATCGACCAACCAATCCATCACCTTTAAATCAAAATCATCTCCTCCCAAAAAGGTATCCCCATTGGTGGACTTAACTTCAAAAACCCCTTCCCCGATTTCGAGAATAGAGACATCAAATGTCCCCCCGCCCAAATCATAAACGACAATCCGTTCATCTTTTTTCTTATCCAATCCGTAGGCCAGGGAAGCGGCTGTGGGTTCGTTGATAATTCTTAATACATTCAGACCTGCAATCGCTCCCGCATCTTTTGTCGCCTGCCGTTGACTATCATCAAAATAAGCGGGAACCGTAACGACCGCTTCGGTCACCGTTTGACCTAAATAATCCTCTGCGGTCTGCTTCATTTTCTGAAGGATCATGGCAGAAACCTCTGCGGGGCTATAGGTTTTCCCTCGGATTTCTACATGAGCATCCCCATTGGACGATTCTACGATTTTATAAGGAAGCTTTTTAACCGCATCCGCTACCTGACTACTACTAAATTTCCTTCCAATTAAACGTTTAATGGAGAAAATCGTATTTTCCGGGTTGGTAATGGCCTGCCGTTTTGCGATCTGACCCACCAACCGTTCTCCTTTTTCGGTAATCGCAACCACTGAAGGGGTAATTCGACTTCCCTCTGAATTCGCGATCACTACGGGGTCACTACCTTCCATGACCGCCACGCAGGAGTTGGTCGTCCCCAAATCGATTCCAATAACTTTTCCCATTTCCTCCTCCTTCTTCAAAACCCCTTTTTTTCGCCTAGGGCTTTATTGGGGGTTACCATTTTTTTTATTTAAAGGGTTCAAAAACCAAAAGATAATGAGACAAATTTTTCGGTAAAAACGGAAAAACTATTCCTGTGGTTTTTGCTCCTCCGAACCGGAATTTTTTCTTTTAGCAACCGTAACCATAGCGGGCCTTAATACACGATCATGCAGCATATACCCTTTTTGATACTCTTCCACCACTGTATTGTCTTCATGGATTTCGGTTTCTACTTGGGCCATGGCCTGTTGTCGGTTAGGATCAAAAGGCAACCCCACGCATTGAATGGGCGTTACCCCCGATTTGGAAAGAATTTCCGAAAACTGTTTAAACGTTAACTCAACTCCCTCCACCCAACTTTTCAGGTCAGAGGACCCATCGGTATGTTGTAATGCCCGCTCCAGATTATCCAAGACGCCCAATAACTCTTTCAAAAGTTTTTCAGTTGCAAATTTGGTGTATTCATTTTGATCCCTGGAAACCCGTTTTCGATAATTTTCGAACTCGGCATAAACCCTCAAATATTTACCTTCAAAGGCTTTTTTCTCTCCTTCAAGTTGAGCCACCCGCTCTTTTAATTTCTCCATTTCGGATGATTGAATTTCCTCAACACCCCCGTTTCCTGTTGAAGACTCTCCCTCTATGGGGCCACCTTCCTGTTCTTGAATGTTCTCATCCTCTTTCATAATAATCCGGAAATTATTCTTGCTGGGAACCCTAATCTTTAATGGACAACCGGTTGGAAAAAATAAATAAATTAACCCGCTTTCAAGATACGGCTCAACAAATGTGCGGTATGTTTCACCAATGGAATCACCCTGGAATAATCCATACGGGTGGGACCTATTACTCCCAAACTGCCCAAGGTATGGTCTCCACTTTTAAAAGAGGAAACGACCAGGCTAATGTCTTGAAAAACCACGTTGACATTTTCAGACCCGATAAAAACCTGAACCCCCTCTTCCTCCATGCAACGATCCAACAGTTTAACAATTTGAAACTTTTCCTCAAAGGTTTTAAAAAGAGCTTTCATCCGGTCCACATCCGAATATTCCGGAAGGTCTAAAATATGGCTGGTCCCCCCTAAAAAAACTTCCCCTTCTTGAGATTGGCTAAAAACCCCTTTTTCTTTATCCAAAACTTTTTCCAAAAGCTCATCATAAATTTGTTTTTCAGCACGCATTTCAACCAATATTTTCCCGCGGACCTTTTGCAAATTTGATCCTTTCAGCCTTTCATTAAGCTTTTGGCTGATAAAATCCAGGCCTTTCTGATCGTACTCCTCTTCAACATCAAAAACCTTATTTTGAATCAACCCCCCTTGAGCAACAATCACTGCCAAGATTTGATTATTAACCAGCTTAATAAACTTGATATGGGTCAAATTCGTTTCCGAAAGCCGAGGGGCTAAAACAACGCCGGTTAATTGGGACTGCTCAGAAAGAAGATAAGAGGTCTCCTGTAATAGATCCTTTAAATTATCTTTTTTTTGAACAATAACCCTTTCCTGACCAAAATTCCCACTTTTCCATTTATTGGGTTCACTTTCTAAGAGAAAATCTACATAGAATCGATAACCCTTTTCGGTGGGAACCCGTCCGGCAGAGGTATGGGGTTGGGTCAAATAACCAAAATCCTCCAAATCCGCCATAATATTTCGGACGGTAGCCGCGCTAAACCCAAAATCAAAAATTTTAGTAATGTAACGGGAACCAACGGGAAATGCAGAACGGATATAAGAAAGCACAACGGCCTTTAGAATCCGCTGAGCCCGTTCATCTATATCAACTTTTTCCCCCATGCATTACCCCCTTTACAATGCTTAAACAAAGAGGAAAATTAGCACTCACTTGGCAAGAGTGCTAATAAATTAGCAATTCTCTGATTTAAAGTCAAGGGAAAAAGGCGATTTTATTCATTGAAAAAATTAAAAAAATAAGGGAGGGAGGAACCCTTCTTTTTTATAGGTTAAATTCATACAACTTTCTTAAACCCTCCAGGGTTAAAAAAGGCCTAATTTCTTGAATCATAAGAGATTCCTTAGAGATCAATGAAACCAACCCCCCCGTAGCAATCACTTTAGGAGTTCCCCCTAACTCGTTGATCATGCGTTTCACAAGTTCGTCCACTAAACCAGCAAACCCATAAATTAAACCGGACTGAATGCTGCTCACCGTGTTTTTTCCAATCACTTGGGGGGGTTTTAACAATTCCACTTTTGGAAGCTTTGAGGCTCGCTGAAAAAGGGCATCGGAAGAAACTTGAATACCGGGGGCAATAATTCCTCCCAAATATTCCCCATGCTCACTGACCGCACAAATGGTAATAGCGGTTCCAAAATCAACAATAATCACCGGCCCTCCGAACTCCTCAAAGGCCGCAACCGCATTCACCAAACGGTCCGCCCCAACTTCTTCGGGCGCCTTATATCCATTTCGGATAGGCATCTTCATCTCACTCGAAACCACCATCGCCTTTTGTTTAAAATAGAGGCTACTGACTTCTTCAAATACGGGAAGCAGGGGTGTGACTACGCAGGAGAGAATCACCCCCCTGATCTTTTTTGGATCGATCGATTGGCTATGGAGAAGTTCAAGGGTCAGAATACCGTGTTCATCGACAGTTCGGTGGGGATGGGTGCCAAGACGCCAATGACCCAAAAGATTTTTCCCATCATAAACACCTAAAACAACATTGGTATTTCCAACGTCAACCACCAAAATCATTTTTCCATATCACCCAATTCCGTTCTTATGTGAACGATGTCTCCCGAATGGATCGTTTGTTTTTCCCCATTGCTTTTTTCTAGGATTAAAGCCCCATCCCCTTCAAGATCCTTGGCGATTCCATAAAAACATCCCTGGGGAAGATAAACCTTTACCGTTTTACCCATGGTCTCTGAGGAATTTTTCCATTGCTCTAAAATGAAACTGGCCTGACCCTCTTGAAAACAATCATACCATTTTTCCAATTGATTGATTAAAACCGATAGAAAAGCCTCTCGCTGAACAGGAGTTCCCTTAACCATGCGAAGAGACGTTACGGTATGTTGTAGTTCAACCGGAAATTGCTCTTCCAACCCATTCACATTGACCCCCACCCCAAGAATAAATCCTTTCTGAAGATTTGGGGAAATAATCATCTCAGAAAGAATACCCGCAACTTTTCGGCCTTTCAACAAAATATCATTGGGCCATTTCACCTTTGCCTCAATCCCGAGAACTTGTTGAACGGCATTCACAATCGCATTGGCGAAGGCCAATGACAACAAGGGGTATTGATCGGGATTTTTTTTTGGAAATAGAAGAACCGAAAAGGTCAAACCCAAAAAAGGCGGAGAAACCCAAGAACGGCCTAAACGCCCTTTTCCCTCTGTTTGATGCTCCGCTATGACCAGGGTTCCCTCTGGAAGTCCCCGATGGACAAGGTCTTTGGCAAACCGGTTGGTAGAATCCAAGGTGGGAAAGGCATAGAGGGTTCTGCCAAAACATTGGGTCAATAAATCTTTTTGAACCTCCCTGACAGATAATGGTTTCAAAAACCCTTCGATCTGAAACAATGATTTTTAATTCCTTTTGGCCACTTCCAGGGAAAGGTCTAGGGAAGGAGGAGAATGAGTTAACGCTCCTACAGAAATATAATCCACCCCTGTACTGGCTATTTCACGAACATTCTCCAAGGTCACCCCCCCGGAAGCTTCTAAAAAGACACACCCCTTAGCCCAATCCACAACGGCTTTCATATCGGCCGGGGACATATTGTCCAGCAGTAGGACCTCTGCCCCGGAATGAATAGCCTCCTTTGCCTGCTCCAGGTTTTCCACCTCCACCTCAATTTTGAGAAAGTGCGGAGAATTTTTTTTCCCCCTCCGAACCGCTTCTTCCACGGTGATTAACGCCAGGTGATTATCTTTAATTAAAATACCGTCATCCAAACCAAACCGGTGATTGGAACCTCCCCCACACCGAACCGCGTATTTATCCAATAGCCGCCAACCGGGTAGGGTTTTGCGCGTATCAACAATTTGAACCTTTTGTCCCTTAGTTGCATTAACATACTCCCGGGTCATTGTGGCAATTCCACACAACCGCTGCAAAAAATTTAAGGCAACCCGTTCTCCCGAAAGAATGCCCCGGGCGTCCCCCCGGATCCACAAAAGGTCGGACTCTTCCCCGAAAGGGTTTCCTTCCGCGATGACGCACTTCACAGAACATCCAGGATTCAAGGTCTGAAACACCAGGGCGGCAACGGGACCTCCGGCCATGACCCCGCGGCAACGGGCCCGAATCACGCCTTCCCCCGGAACCGGATAGGGAAAGAGGAGGTTTGTCGTTATATCACCCCGTCCTATATCTTCCTTCAATGCCGCTTCGACAAACGGTTTATAAATTGAAAAGTCTTCGGTCATGATGTTTACTCACCAAGCATATTCTTAATTCGATCGTAATGCTCTGAAAGACTAACACGTTCTTCATTTAATTCCGCGCGTCGAAGCTCATTATTGAGTTTAACTTCTCCAGGAGCTTTCTGTTGAAATTCCTTATCCATAAATTTCTTATCTTCCTTGTCAAATTCCGCATGAATCGTTTTCAGTTTTTTCTCCAGCCTCGCTTTTTCTTTTTCAAGATACACATCTTCCACCACAACAAATCCTTTCCCAGAAGATGTGGAAATCGGAATGGACTTACTCGGGATGGCAATGTCCGGACCGAGTTCGAACTCGGAAAGTCCCGCCAATCTCCGGATGTCCGCCTCTCCGTGTTGCACAAGGTACTTGGCTGCTTCAAATCCGGATTTGATCCGGTGGGTCGGGGGGATGCTCAGTTCACTCCTCACGGCCCGTATCGCCTTGATGATTTCGATGATCTCTTCCATGATCCCTTCGTAGGCTTCATCCTCCACCGAGATCGATCCGCCCTGCGGATAAGGCGCGATCACGATGCTTTCACCCCGGTGCGGAAATTTCTGCCAGAGTTCTTCGGTGATAAAGGGCATAAAAGGATGGAGCATCCTCAGCAAGGTTTCAAAGGTACGAACCATCGTAGCGTGTGTTGCCGAAACATCAGGCATGGTGGATTCCGGTGACAAACGGGGTTTGATCAGTTCGAGATACCAATCGCAATATTCATGCCATATAAACTGATAAAGGGTGTTGGCCGCCTCGTCAAACCGGTAGGTATCCAGCTGCCGGTTTACCGAAGCAATACAGGATTGGAGCCGAATTTCAACCCAACGGTCCGCCAGGGCGTCGCTTTTCAACGAAAGGTCAACGGAATTTTCCGGAAGGCCCGCCTGTCCGGCAGGCAGGTTCATAAGAACAAACCGAGCCGCATTCCAAATTTTATTGGCAAAATTTCGGTATCCCTCAATCCGTTGCTCTGACAGCTTGATATCCCTTCCAGGGGATGCCATGGCCGCCAAGGTAAACCGGAGGGCGTCCGTACCATATTTTTCCATTACTCCCAAGGGATCAATCACGTTGCCTTTGGATTTACTCATTTTTTGTCCGTCCGCATCCCGAACCAGGGCATGGATATAAACATCGCGGAATGGAATTTCCCCCATGAATTTCAGCCCCATCATGATCATTCGGGCAACCCAAAAAAATAAAATATCAAAACTGGTCACCAGTGCGGAGGTGGGATAAAAGGTTTTCAGGTCGGGTGTCTTCTCCGGCCATCCCAAGGTGGAGAAGGGCCACAGAGCTGAGGAAAACCAGGTATCCAGTACATCCGGGTCTTGGACAAATTCACCTCCCCCACAAGTCGAACAGCGAGCAGGTTTTTCTCTATGGACGATGGGTTCCGCATCCGATGAAATCCATTGCCAGGTTTCTTTCTGATCTTTAGGGATGTCCGATTCTTCCGACTGACCTGTCAAAGGTTTTTGTGGAAGGCCTTTATTATATTCTATCCCGTCAAGCTTACCCTTATTGCACTTTTTGCAATACCAGGCAGGGATCTGATGTCCCCACCAGATCTGACGTGAAATACACCAATCTTTAATGTTTTCCATCCATCCAAAATAATTATTTTCCCACCCTTTGGGGAGAAGACGAATTTCCCCTGAACGAACGGCCTCAATGGCGGGATCCGCCAAAGGTTGAATTTTGACAAACCATTGTGTCGATAAAAACGGCTCTACAACCGATTTACAACGATAGCATCGTCCAATGCTATGCCTATGGTCTTCGATCTTTACCAAATTCCCGCGTTCTTTCAGCCAGTATTCTATCCGTCCTCGCGCCTCTGGAACATCCATTAACATAATATCGTTTAAGACAACATCGTCTACCCTTTCTTGGTCCAGGAACGGTTGAATCTTACCCTCTTCGTCCAAAATGGAAATCCGTGGCAGGCCGTGCCGCTCACCGGCTTCAAAATCATTAAAATCATGGGCAGGAGTAATCTTGACTGCTCCAGTCCCAAATTCTCGGTCTACCAAAATGGAATCACCCACGATGGGGATCTCCCTTCGGGTCAACGGCAATAAAACATTTTTCCCGATGAAGCGGTTGTACCGCGGATCATCGGGATGGACGGCAACGGCCGTATCCCCCAGCATTGTCTCCGGTCGTGTGGTGGCCACCAACAAAAAAATTTTTGAGTCTTCGGCCAGGGGATATTTAATAAAATACATTTTTCCCTTGGTCTCTTCATGTTCCACTTCAATATCGGATAAAGCGGTTCGGCATCGAGGGCACCAGTTAATAAGACGCTCCCCTCTATAGATCAGTCCTTCCTCATATAAACGGACAAAAACCTCCCTCACCGCAGCCGATAAACCTTCATCCATGGTAAACCGTTCTCTCTCCCAGTCACATGAAGCCCCCAGGCGTTTGAGTTGTTGAATGATGGTTCGGCCCGATTCTTCCCGCCATTGCCGTACCCTTTCGATAAATTTTTCCCGACCCAGAGTTTCCCGGGTTTTTCCTTCCGATTGAATCATCCGTTCAACGACATTCTGGGTTGCAATCCCGGCATGGTCCGTTCCCGGAAGCCAGAGGGTGCAAAATCCCTGCATTCTTTTCCACCGGGCGAGGATATCTTGAAGGGTATTATTGAGAGCATGACCCAGGTGAAGGGAACCGGTCACGTTGGGGGGAGGAATGACCATGGTGTAAGACTGTTTTTTACCGCCAGATCCTTCCACGGCATGAAAATAATTTTTCTCTAGCCACAGTCTGGACCATTTTTCCTCAACCTCCTGGGGCTGATACACTTTTTCTAATTCTTCTTTTTGTTGCACAGAGCCCACCTATACTTTAGAATTGATCCGGTTTTTTTGAAATATTTTGGGAATTATAACCCCTTATATCTCTTAAATAAAAGGGGGTTATCTTAACATGTCCCCCGCTTTAAGTAAAGAAACAGCCTTCTTGAAACAAGGGAAAACATACAATGAAAGATTAAGAGGAAAAGAAAAAAGAAGGGTCCAAAATTAGGAGGGATCCTCGGCTTTTAAACGTTCAATCTCTTTTTGAATGGCAATTTCTGCAAGAGAGGGAACAACTTCCCAAACCACCTTTTCGATTATTTCCCGAGAGATTTTTGATACCATGGCTTCAATCTGTTCCTGGCTTAACTCGGGAATACCTGCCGATCCCGGTGAGGAGACGGATGGACTCACCCCCTCGGTCAAAATGGGTTTTGATACGGACGAACCTTCGGGGAAAACTGAGGGGTCTGGTTCAACATGGTGGCCCTCCACTACCGTTTGTTCGGGTTCAGGAGAAGGGAGTTCCTGAGAGAGAATTTCGGATTCAATTTCTGATACAGGAGGGGGAACATCCTGTTTTTCTGAGTAAAGATCGGTAGGGGGGGAAACATCTACCTCTTCATCCAGAACAACCCCTCCCCCTTTTTCGGCTGATTCTCCTTTTACATCTTCCAATGGAAAACTCAAATCATCGGAGGATTTTTCTTCTTCTAATTCCGAAAAAGGAGATTTTTCATCCGATGACCAACCCAAAAGATCTTCAATCTTCATCATCTCATCCTCCCCCTGGGATGCAGAGGTGGGAAAATGAGGAGGGTCGTTGGAAAACGGGGCCACCATGGTCTCCTCGGGATCCCCAATGGGAGAAGTGCTTGGAACACTTTGCAAAATGTCCACCACTCTACTTCGTAGAAGCGCTGCTTCCAAGGGTTTTTCAATGCAACCCCAAACCCCCGAAGCCCGCAAAGCTTCCGGTTCTACTAGGTCTTCAGGTTGGGTTAAAAGAAGAACAGGTGGTTGATTCACTTTTATTCCCGCCTTCATTTTCTCTAAAAAGGTTTGGATATTCATCCCCTCTAATTGAGAATCAACCATTAAAAGATCGGGGGGAACCTTGGATAAAATATCAAGGGCAGATAAACCGTTGGTGACCGTAACCACCTCAATCGCCTCTTTGGAAAGAGCCAATTCAACCAATTTTTGAATAGCCAGGCTTCTCTCCACCAAGAGTAATTTCTTTGACATAAAACCTTCTCCAGGCCTTTTAAGAACAGTATTTTGAAACTAACATACAACCCCCCCTTTGTCAAGATTCTCAATAATCTAAAGGCTTTAGGGCTCTTCTGGCCGAAAAGGAAAAGATAGCCCATCCTTTTCTTTTGTAGCCCTCAAAAAACCAATTTGGGTCCAGCAAATTCCTGATGGGCCAAATAGAGCGGAAGATTTTCATAGGGAGGAAAGGACGTTACTTTTTTGGCGGATAAATAAGCCAATTCCGGATAATTATTGGTGTGACTCAAATGAGCAAGGATTACCCCCTTAAGATTGGGGTTTAAAAGCTCAAACAAAAGGTCGGATGAATCCTCATTAGAAAGATGGCCCCGTTCGCTTAAAATCCTGTCTTTTAAATGGGGAAGATAGGGTCCATGGTGAACCAACTGGACATCATGGTTAAATTCCAAAATAAGAAGGTCACAAAATGAAAGACCTCGGATTATAGGTTTTTCAACTTTTCCAAAATCTGTGGCCACCCCAATTTTGACCCTCTCGGTCATTATCCCAAAACATACCGGGTCAACCGCATCATGGGAAAGAGGAATCGGATCCAAATGAATTTCATCAATTGAAAAGCCTTCCCCGGCCTGAAACTCCTGAATATTAACCAGGGAATCAAAGGATTTACAAACCCTCCTTGTTTTTTCAGTGAGCCAAATCGGAATACCAAAGGTTTTACATAGTTTCTTTGCGGCTTGAATATGATCTCCATGTTCGTGGCTAATGACCACAGCGTTAATTTCTTGCAGGGAGACCCCCAATCCTTGAAGCCTTTGTTGGATCTGGGCCGGTGTCAGTCCAGCATCAATGAGAAGCCGGGTTCTTCCATTTCGAATGTAAACCGCATTGCCCTGGCTTCCACTGCCTAATACACAAACCTCGGTTTTAAGAGAATTCATCATTGATTTGAAGCATACCGCTTTTGTGGGGTTTTTTTCTTTGAAATCACGATTGGCGTTCACCGTGCAGATTTTTTCTCTGGATCCATTTGCTACCATCAGGGGTTAGAAGGAGAACATCAATTGCCCCACCCACATTTTTAGGACGCGCTTGAAACCGCATGGTTTCTATTGTGGTTCGCACAGCATGAATTGAAAAATCAATGGCATCCTGAATCGACATGGCATCCCAAAGGATCGGAGGTCGTTGAACCTTTTCCATTTGGCCATTCGGTAACAGGATTTGAACGGGTTGGAGAAGCGATGCCATAATATCTCCCTGCCCCCCCCATGAGCTTCCAAAAATAATCTCCTGTTTATCAGGGTTCAAATTGACACGTATCATTTCATTTCGGGATACCTGACAATGGAAAACATAAGGCACACTAGACCTTCCTTCCTTTCTAAAACCCGATACATGGAAAGCGGTATCTGCGTTGGGAAACCGTTTTTGGAAATAATCCAACAGTTTTCGAGGAACGTTTAACACATCATCCGTTTCATCTAAATCTTCTTCAGAAAAACGTTTAATATGGCTTTCCGTGGTTACTTTTCCCAAAAGAGATTCTCCGAACGCACTGATTCCGACTTGTTGATAGCTCAAATGAAAGGTCTTAAATACAAAATCAGATAAAATGGTTTCGATCCTGGAAACATCTTTTTCGGGTTGAGCCCGCTCTTCTATATTGACCGACTGCCGGCTATCCGACGCCATGACAATGGCTTCGGGAATGTGAACTGTAATGACAAAAGACATGCTTGACCTCAAAAAAAGGTTAAACCAAAAAATTAGAAAGGAACACCCTTCCGCATTAACAATACTGGACGTTACGGCAACTCAAAACCTGGCGTTCTCGGCTTCCACTTCGATAAACCGTAATTCCTTTACAGCCTTCCTCATAGGCCAAAAGGAAAGCCCCTGCCACATCTTTAGGCGTGGCTTTTTCGGGGAAATTGATGGTTTTTGAGACTGCGTTTTCCGTAAATTTCTGAAAGGCGGCCTGAACCCGAACATGAAATTCTGGTTTAATTTCATGCGCGGTAACAAATAGGGATTGGATCTCAGGGGGGACTTCTCGTACCCCCTGAACGGTTCCCTCTTTTGAAATTTTTTTCATCAGCGTTTGTGAATGAAAACCATGGCGCTTTGCCATCGCCACAAATAAGGGATTCACCTCATACAAAAAAGTGTCATCCAAGGCCAACCGGGTGTAGGAAACTCCATAGAGGGGTTCGATTCCACTGGAACACCCTGCAATCAGACTTAGGCTACCAGTCGGAGCAACCGTGGTGGTGGTGGCATTACGTATTTTTGGAACCCCCAATTTCTCCAGCCGGCTTCCTTTAAAATTCGGAAAGACCCCCCGTTCTTTTGCTAGTTGGATTGATTTTTCCTGTGCTTTCTCTTTGACATAAGACATGATCTGGGAAGCCACCTTCAGGGCTTTTTCACTATCATAAGGGATTCCCAATTGTATTAAAAGATCCGCGAAACCCATTACCCCCACACCGATTTTCCGGTTTCCCTTAGATATTTTTTCTATTTGGGAAAGGGGATACCGATTCACATCAATCACATTGTCTAAAAAATGAACCGCCCCTCGAACCGTTTTTTTTAGTTTTGAAAAGTCAATCTGCGCGGTTCCGAAAATGGTCGAAACCATCCGGGCCAGATTAATGGACCCCAGGGTACAAGCCTCATAGGGAAGTAACGGTTGTTCCCCGCAAGGATTGGTCGTTTCAATGGGCCCCAATTGGGGTGTCGGATGATCTGAATTTATCCGATCCAAGAATAAAAGGCCCGGGTCACCTGTTTTCCAGGCTTGCTTAACGATGAGATCAAAAAGGACAAGGGAACTAACCTTTCGAATTTGCCGGCGTGTTCTTGGATTAATCAAAGAAAAGGGTTTACGTGCTTTAAGCGCCTTCATAAAAAGGTCCGTCATCCCAACGGAAAGATTAAAGTTCGTCAACTCTCGGGGATCTTCTTTCACACAAATAAAATCCAAAATGTCAGGATGATCGACTCGTAATACACCCATATTGGCCCCACGTCGCGTTCCACCTTGTTTAATAACCTCAGTTGTCAAATTATAAACTTTCATAAAGGAAAGGGGCCCACTGGCAATTCCATTGGTACTCAAAACGCGATCATTTCGTGGGCGAATTCGGCTAAAAGAAAACCCAGTACCTCCCCCACTTTGGTGAATTAAAGCGGTATGCTTCACCGTTTGAAAAATAGATTCCAATGAATCCTCGATGGGTAAAACAAAACACGCAGATAACTGTTGAAGCTCACGCCCGGCATTCATTAAAGTAGGGGAATTGGGTAAAAACTCCAAATTTGACATCAACTGATAAAAGGTGCCTGCTGTTTTCCTTTTCGTAGAGGGAGATCCATAGAACCCTTCCGCCGAAGCCACATTCCAGGCCACCCTCCGGAACATTTGATCAACCGTTTCCTTTAAATGTCCTTCCCGGTTTCTTTTCAGGTACCGTTCCCGAAGAATCGTTAAAGCGTTTTTGGAAATTTTTACCTTTTTCCTCATTTTTGTTTTTAAAAGAAAACCTTTTTATTCATTTTTCAATGAGAGAAATTCATTTGGGTTAAAATTAAATGGATGCATCGATTGCCTGTTCAACGTTTTTCACCTCAATTCCGATTTTAGCCAGATCGTGTTGAGATGGCATATGTTTCATTGTCTTTAAACCCAGCAGGTTTTCCGAAGATAAAGGAAGGCGAATTCCCAGTTTCTCAAATATTTGAAGCAAAAATAGGGTAGCACCCATCGGAAAAGGAATAAGGGAGCATCGGGTTTTTAACCGCTGGGCCAATTTTTTAAAAAACTCTTTCATTTCAATACCATCTGGATCTGCCACAACCAATAACCCAGTCAGTCTTTTTTCAAGAGCGTTCTCAATCGCCTTACACAGATCATTGATCTCAATGACTTGAAGAATCTGATGTCCCCCTCCAAAAATAGGCACCACCCCCGATTGACGGATGGTATTCTTCATACGATTAAAGGACCCCAACTCCCCTGGCCCTAAAATAAGGCCTGGACGGATGACCAAATCTCTGGAAAAATCCATCTGCTGTTCCAATGCAAATTTGCTTTTTCCATAGTAAGATTCGGCCTTTTCATGGGCGCCAGTACTTGAAATAAAGACAAATTGATCCACTCCTGCTTTTTTGCTCAATTCATAAACCTTCATGGTACCCACGTGGTTTACCCGATAGGCTAGCTTCCGATCGGTAAGCTTAGTGGTATAGGCACAATGAACCACAGTCTGAGTGCCCTCAAAGGCCTTGGGATCGATTTCATCCGGCAAACTCCCTTTAAACACCTGAATTCCAGGTTGAGAAATGGGGTGATTTTCAGGTGAACGGACCAGGGCCCGGACGGAAAATCCCCTGGCCAAAAAAAACTGACAAAGAGCGCGTCCGAGAAAACCAGCTGCCCCAGTAATCAAAATGGTTTTGGGGGATCCCATTTTATCTATTAAACTCCTTTTTGATAAGCTCCCCAATACGATCTGCATTGGCCATCATCGTAAAGGTCATGGCTTTGGCGGGAAGGTAAGGGAATCCAGAACTGTCAACAATATATACTGATTGGGTTCCCCTGAGTAACCCATCCGCCGTTGTACTCAGCTCTTTTTCCTCATGGGTCATGGGAAGGGTTCCCCCATAATGAAGGGAAGTTCCGTAACCAGGCCAAACTCTCTTCAAGGCCATGCAGCCCAATCTCCTAAAATGACTCAGAATGACCTTCTCGAATTTGAGTTGCTTTTTTCTAACTTCATCCGATAAGGAATAGACAATTTGCATTCGGTCAGGGGACTCTGCGGAACCCGGATGAAGCATACAAAACTTCTCCGAATTGGGATGATCTTCATGATCCAAGGCTAAAATAGCCAAATTGGGAACAAGAATTTTCATGACCCGCATGGCTTCCCGATAAGGAAGCGGCATTTCCTTGATCACCTTAAAATTCAAGAGGGATCGATAAGAGTGAACCCGTCCATAGATCAGAGGTTCACCCCCAGAAGGTGGCCGATACAAAACCGTTAGCTGTGCAAGGCTATGAGTCCTCTTACTGGGTTCTTTTCCAAACATGTTGAAATTAATCATCGGATAATAGGTATAAGGATTACACACAAAGGGAACCCTGACCCCGAATTGATTCAATGAACGTAGGACAATGCGGGTGGTTCCTAAAACCCCCGCCCCCAAAACCAGTTTATGGGTATGATGAGATTGAATTTCGTTTGTTTCAATATTTTTGCTGGTTACCTCGGTAACGCCATCCTTGCCTTCCTTAAAAGAATGGACAAGAAAGGGCCGAAGAT
Organism: Nitrospiria bacterium; assembly: GCA_036397255.1. Classification (NCBI taxonomy): domain Bacteria; kingdom Pseudomonadati; phylum Nitrospirota; class Nitrospiria; species Nitrospiria bacterium. The sequence goes on along the minus strand of DASWJH010000054.1, from coordinate 24,036 downwards.
ATTTAAAATTCGACTGGGTTTGAATCTCTTGGAGCGTATAGGCAGGCCGCCAAACACTTTGGTCCGAATCTCCCCAAAACGCCATATCCAGATATTGCTCAGGCCCTCGGTTTCGATAGGCCTGACTCAGGGCCGCTAATCTGGTTTTACCCATATAAAACCCCATACCGTTAGAGACTTTCTTCCCCTTCAGATATTTTTTAAATATTCCCTTCCCGTTTTCATCCAAATCCAACGGAGGCAACATCCCGTTTAGTTCCCCAATCATAGGGGATAAATCATCCTCCTCTCCGCTGATGCCGATTCGCTCGGCTACCCTTTGGTAAAAAGGGAAAAGGTCCTGATAAGAAATTGGAAATTGGTTAAGATCTTCTTGGGTATATGGAAACGCCCCGGCAGACCACCCACTTGCCATCCCTCCCAAAGCCAAACTCGACATAGGAGAAAAAGTTGTGGATTCAACGGGTGTCCATTGGTTTGTTCCCCGGGTAATATATTGCCGAGGGGGGGTCAATTGTGGACCCACCCGCAATTGATTCAAAGGAACTCCCTCAAACCGATCTCCTAGGAAATACCGGTGCTGTTGGTTGTCTGTTTTCCGAACATCTAAAAATGGAGCGGTAGGAACCAACCCCTTGTAAACCTGGTCCTGGTTTCCTACATCCAGCATTCCCACAGACAACCCCCCCTCCACCAACGGATAAGCGGCATTGACCGCACTGGCTCCAGAGCCAACAATCAACACATCGTAAATCATCTTCCTCTTACTGCAATAGGATAAAGAAAGACCCCCAAAACAACCTTGATCGCTGCCTGTAAACTGTAACGGGCCATTCCATAAAAAAACCCTGGTAGAGAAACCGCTTCCCCAATAAAAAAGGAGGTGTAACAGGGCGAAGCCTCAAGAATGGAAATCATTAACAGTATTTTTTTCCGAAGAAGAGAATTGGGCTGAAATAAACCACACCATGCATCCAGATAGGAAATCGACCAAGAAAACCGACAAACAAAATCCGTTAAGGCCAAATCTTTTTCCGAGTGTGATCCCTCCAAAAGAAAGGAATGACCATGGATATATCTTTGAATAATTTCCGAAGAAGGAACATCAAAAACCAAATAATGGGTAATTACACGACATTCAACCACAAGTTTTGGGTTGTCGTTAACTAAATCAATTGGGTCATCTTTTATCATCCTTTTTCCAATTCTTAACCTGGGGGATTAAGCCATAATCTGAATAATTTTCCAAAACGATAAAACCCCTCATTCAAAAGGTTAAACTTACTCCTGCGTTGATCATCACAGGGAGCGGGAATCTGAACAGTTGAAAAATTATGGCGAACCGCAAAATTTAAAACCTCAATGACATAAAAGGTTCCTCCCTCAATTCGATCTATACACCCTTCGAGTATTTTCTTTTTATAGGCCTTGGCAGCAAGTGAATAATCATCGAAACTCAACCCCAACAAAATCATGGCACAAAATATAAATGATGCACTGGCCACCTTTCTAAGAAGAGACCTTTTCTGGGCCCCCATTCTTTTAGACCCCACAACCAAATCAAAATCTGACAAAAGTTTATTGGCCATTTTTATAAAATTCAAATCCACCGAAAGGTCCATATCAACGGAAATGATATTGTGGTAAGAAGAAAGGGTAATTCCTTTTTTAAGTGCAGAACCAGGGCCTTTATCCTCAATGTGGAAAAATTTAACCTGGGGAAATTTTTCCTGTAACATTAACCCGATTTCCGGAGTCCGATCCGAGGAACCATTACTTCCAAGGATAATCTCATAAGGGGTATCTAATTTCTCAAGGAAATTCATTAATTTTTGAGTATTTTTTTCAAGAATTTCTTCCTCATTATATACAGGGATAAAAACGGTATAAGGGTCCATCTCCCAATCGCACCTTTTTTAAGAATTTTAAAATCCAAGATCAGACTTGATCATAACCATTCTTCAAGGGCAGAAACAACCCATAATGTATGGAGTAAGGCTGAAAGGGGGAAAACCATTCAACCCTTTATGCTTCCCCACAACATGAGGTTTTCCCTTTTATGTTTTTTCTTTCCAAGCCATGGGATTAGCGGGTTCCCTTTTCAGCCAACCGCTGCTGTGCATGTGTCACCCAGGGACTAGCGGGAAAATCGCGAATAATTCTTTGATAAACATCTTCCGCCTCTTCCCAACGGTTCAGGCGTGAATGACAAAGCCCGATATGATACAACGCCTCGGGAACCCAATGGCTCTCAGGATAGTTCTTGATTAAATTCTCAAATTCAACAATCGTCCGAGGATATTGGTTTTCTTTAAAAAAGGTGATTGCATAATAGTACCTCGCGCTTTGGGCGGTTGATGTTTCGGGATACGCTTGGATGATCTGTTCAAATAAAGACCGTGCTTCTCCAAAATTCTCTTTATTATAAGAACTCAAACCCCGTGTGTATAAAATATTGGGATCCGCCACCTTAGATTGCAAAACAAAACCGGTCACCCCCAAAATCAGAACAAAACAGATCGAGAAAAAAACCTTCCATTTATGGTGTTCTATGACCTTGGAAAAGGCCTGGATAAAAGCAAAACTCTGCAGGAAATGTAAAAAACCGGTTTGGCCTTCCCCCAGGCAACTCTGAAATCTTTTATTGAAACGGCTTTCCTTTAACAAGGGAATACTGAGCATTGAAAAAATTAGGCCAATCCCAGTAAGAAAAATCCCCGTTCGCTCCACCCACCCGTTTGAAAATCGCAAAATAATCTTTTCTTGTTCCGGGAAAACTAACATAAAAGACGGGGAAATTAGAAATACCTCAGAGGCCCCCTCTACCTCCCAATTGGGATGGTACGAAATTTTGATCAGATGAGGCTTTCCAATACACGTGGTTTTAAAAAAAATTTCTTCTTTTTTAATTTTCTCTTCAACCTCACAAGGCCCCGGTACCGGAGTTTTGGGTAACCCGTTTATTTCTCCGTCATATAGAATATTTTGAAAGTGCTGATAATGTTTTTTGTTAACCTGATCAGTGAAGACTAAATGAGGATGATCCAAATCATACTGTTTGAACCATCGATAGGAAACCATTTTCCATTTTTTCGTTTCATATAAAACCGGTTCAATCGAAAGGGAAACCACATACCGGTTTTCATTGGAGGTTAATTCATAAATTTCATATTGCCCAATTCTTTTATTTAAAGAAAACTCAGGGTATTTTTTAATTTGGGATTTAACCTCTTCACTTCGAACAATAAAATCTTTGACATTAAATAGTTTCAGGTGCTCGATTCCCTTTTCCAGGTTTAGCGTTGAACAACCATAATCGGGTAATGGGCAGGATTTTTCTTTTGAGATTTCCGATTGAATATAAAAAACAAAGGGAGACGTAATCGAAGACTGCATATAAATTCCCTCTAATGTAGAACGTCCAGAAAAAAGAGGGATCGATTCAAAAGCCCGAAGGGTCCCCATGCTGTTGTGAGCCGAAGCATGTTCATAGACAACTCTTGGATCAGAAACACCTCCCGCAATAAATTGGTTAATCCCGTTGAATACCGGCCAAGAGTGTTTTTTTTCGAATCCGGAATAATTCCAATTGACCCAATCTTTAACCTTTACAGAATGGTGGTCCACCCACAATAAAATGGCAATTAGAAGAACCGGGGCAAAAATCCAAGGGGCTCTTAACCTCTGTATGAATTTTCCAAATTCAATGGCAGCAAGGAGAACCAAAAATATTTGCAAAAAAGGTAAAAACCGAATGTCCACTACATTTACCCGATAGGCAATTAAATAGAAAACCGCACCCACCAAAACACAAAACCAAAAATAATAGATTCTGAGGTCCATTTTATCGATGAAGGATTGAAAAATGAGGTTCAGGGATTGGGAGGTACCTTTCAACCTCCAAAATAAAAAACCCCAATCCAACAACCTCCCGGAAACGGATATTACAACAAAAGGAATGAGGATGACGGGTAAAACCTCAAAGAGGGAATTGATGACCCATACAAAATTATAACGGGTGGTATTAGGCAGGTTAAAGAGTAACGGTAAAATCCATAAACCCATTAAACAAAAACCCAATGAATGGACTTTAATTAAATATCCTAACTTTTTAAAAAATTTCTCGGTCGTAATCAAAAAAAACAGAGAAGCCAACCCAGCAAAAAGGAGGGTATAGCCATGACTAAACCCCGTCAGAGCTATTAAAATGGCATTTCTCAGCACATGTTGTTGAGATTTAATGCCGTTATACATTGAACCGATAAACAATATGCTGAGCGAAAACCCCAGACTATAGGAAAACTCCCCGGCCAACGTACTGAGAATATTTCCACCCCACATGGAATTGGCTTCCATAAAAAGGAAGGGCAGGGTGACCAACGCCCCAAAAATGGGAATTGGAAAGGAAAATTTCATCAACTTAAATGAAAAATAAGCGGAAATGGGGAGCAGAAAAATTCCCAGGACAGTGGTTATTTTAAATGCAATCTCAAGGGATACAAAAAGAGACAGTATAACCGCGATAACAAAAGGAAGGGGGAAATAAAACTGAAAAAGGGGGAACCCAGCATAATTCCCAGGCAACCATCCAATTATTTTACCTTTGGGCAGGAGTTCTTCCCGTAAATACTGTGCCGTATAATAATGGGAAGCGGTGTCACCACCGGTTACAATGGTTTTCAGGAAAAGCAATTTTGGATCGAAGTAAGTAAATAGAAAGGCAAAAATAATCAGAAGGAAGGAGAGATCAATCAGCGGTTCTTTTTTCAAAAACCCAAAAGAGAATGTCCTGTCCCAACCGGACCCGGTCATATGAAAGCCCAGAAAGTATTTCCACCCACAAATAAACCCGGTCCATCCGGTGGGTCAAAAAAGTTGAAAACCCATTATTCCTTCAAAAAAAATAAGAACTAAAAAACTTAATTTTGGAAATTTACCCTCTCAAAACATCCTTTTTGGGGAAAAAAGGTGCCTCAGGGTTTTCGACGACCCTTTAGAAATTTTATGTTGAGGGCCACAAAAACCAAAGCCAGAAAAATGGCAATTCCGATTAAAATATTTTTGTTCTCTTTCAGCAAATCTTTTTTAACAATCTTTATGTTCCCCACCGCGTTTAAATTAAAATGTTTTTCCCCTAAATCATATTCCAAGACCGCATAAACCGTATATTGACTGCCGGGTAAAGCGGAAAAATTCTTTACCTCTAAAGGAATGGTTTCCTCGGCTTTGGGATCTAAATTAATTTCACGTTGAAGATCGCTTGAAGACAACTCCTTTGGAAGAACAAAAAGCATCCGGACGGTTTTGGGTATATCATCCAGGTTTTTTACAATTAATTCGGTATACCCCTTAGAGGAGATTTCCTGGCCTTTAAGAATTCCCAAAACCTTTGAGGAGGTGGCTTCTTGGTAGACAAACGCTGGAATACTTAAAGCAGAAAAAGGATATTGGTTCCCATCGGTATAACTAACAGTGACAACCGCAGGGTACCGCCCAGGGGTTTCCAATTTGAGGGGGGAGATCAGAACCTGTTTAAATGCTTCCTGGACCTTAAGTTCCGGTTTGATATCCGAGGTCAAAACTTTACCCAATATTTCACAGGTAAATTGGACGTTATAGGCTGATTCATCTCCTGTATTGCTTACTTCGATGGAAACCTCAAGGTTACTCCCTTCATATTTAAGGTCGGTTGTGGTGTTAATGGTGATATACCCCCCATGGACAATACCGCAGAATAAAAATATTACCCCAAAGGAAAAAAAGGAACTATTTAAAACTTTCCAAAACAAATTGCCCATCTAAAAATTTCCTAAAAAAAGTTCTCTATTATGGCAAAAATCCCTAGAAAAATAAAGAGCCCAGCTCACTTTGAAGAGCTGGGCTCCATTTTCGAACTCTCAATGATTAATTGAGAAGACTTTGGTTATTTTCAAAAATCCCTTTATGGAACCGTTGTTGTGGTGGTGGTGGTGGTTGTCGTGGTTGTGGTAGAAGTTGTGGTTGAAGTGGTGGTCGTCGTGGTCGTGGTAGAAGTTGTGGTTGAAGTGGTGGTCGTCGTGGTCGTGGTAGAAGTTGTGGTTGAAGTGGTGGTCGTCGTGGTCGTGGTAGAAGTTGTGGTTGAGGTTGTGGTCGTCGTGGTCGTGGTAGAAGTTGTGGTTGAGGTTGAGGTGGTTGTGGTGGTCGTGGTGGTGCTGGTTGTGGTAGTTGCTCCCGTGGTAGTTGTAGGCCCGCCTGTTGTGGTTGTGGTGGTTGTCGGGCCGGTGGTTCCTTGGAAGGTCCCATTACAATTACCGGACAGCACCACAGAGGTTCCTGTGGTACTGACCGCAAGGTCCATACAATTACTGATGTCATTGTCAAATTGGCCAGTGGCCAAAGTGGTTAATCCGGTAATCCCGTTCACCGTAAAGGGAGATGACGCCCCCGGCTCACTGAACCCACCGGTTCCATTCCCCAACAATATCGAAATATTGTCAGTACCCTGGTTGATTACAACGATATCATCATTATTATCGGTATTCGTGTTAAAGCTACCCGTCTTGACAGAAATCGGAGCGCTACCTACCGGCCGGCCTATGCTGGTCTGAAGGCTTAAATTCCCCGCTCCATCTCCCAACAGAATAATGATGTTATTATTGACGCTGTCGGCCACGACAAGATCTAAATTACCGTTATTATTGAAATCACCAGAATCGGAGGAATCCCCCCCATTTCCTGATGGAAGAGTGGTTGTGGTTGTGGTGGCGCTGGTCGTGGTGGTAGTTGCCCCTGTTGTGGTGGTTGTTGTTCCCGCACCTACGTTGACCACCCCATCCATAAACCCGAAATGGAGTTGGCAACGGTAATTACAAACCCCGGCGCTGGGGAAGGTTCTTTGAAAGGTTTGTCCAGCGTTTAGACTTCCTGAATTGAAGGCCGGAATAATAGTGCATGTTCCACCGGAAGAGCTTCCGCTTTGTATCGTATGGGGCGCTGATCCTCCTACAGTCCATAGGACTGTATCCCCCGGTGCAATATTAACGGGGCTTGGGGTAAAAGATAAAGGGCCCCCGGCGCTTCCTGCGGCCACGTTAAAGGTCGCCGCTTCAGAATCCATCGGAGCAAAGATCATGGCAGTTCCAACAACTAACAAACAAAGAATTAAGCCAAATTTTCCTTTTTGACTTTTTTTCCCCTCTCTCATGATCTCTCTCCCCTTTTAAATGACGAAAACCTCGGGCAATTATTTTGACCGATCGGTTTACAAAAGTGATTAGTCAGCTTATTAAAACGTCTAATTGCTAGAAAACCTAGCCCATCACACCTTTTTTAAATTAATGGTTCATAAAATACCCATTTCAAATATCAATGTCAAGAAAAATCATTCCCAAAATTACTTTTTTTTTAGATAGATAGAAGAATTTTGGCTATTTATTCTCTTTCACAAATAGAGAAAATTAATTCCCTCAAGAAGATTTTAATTTCATACAGAAGCTATTCATTTTCTCACCGGTTAACCCTTTTATTTTAAATAAAAAATTGACTCTTGATTCATTGCACCATTACAATTGGGTTCCTTTTAAAAAACATTCAATGGAAATTTTCCTTTTATTTTTAAAAAATTAAACCCCAATAAGTCAGCAATGATTGTTTAGGGTATTTTTTAGATTTTTACCGAATGTATTTTTGGAGAAAATAATGAGCCCAAAAAAATGGATTTTAAATGGACTTCGGATCGGTGCTGGGTTTGCTATTTTGGGGTTTCTTTTCTTTAAAATCGATATCTCTGAATTCATTGAAATCATAAAGAAAGCCAATCTTTCCCTTTTCTTGATTACTCTAATTTCCTATATCCTCGTCCAAATCATTTTTTCTTTTCGGTGGCAACTCCTGTTAAAGGTCTTTCAACTATTTATCCCTTTAATTAGCCTCTTGAAGGCTTACCTGATTGGGCTGTTTTGGACAAACTTAATTCCAACGGCCATTGGGGGAGACGTGGTAAGGGGGTATTATATGTACCGTTATACAAAAAAGGGGAAGGAGGTGGCCATCTCAGTTATTGTTGAACGATTCACAGGGTTTACCGCCCAGGTGTTAATTGGGTTGGTTGCGCTTGCCATTATTTTTAGGTCTCTCCCGGACCCCATGGTTGCATGGGTTATTATCGGGACGACTCTAATCTACATAGTCTCTCTATTTATACTTTTTAATCAAACCATATTCATACTTTCTGAACGTTTACTTCAAAAAATTAATGCCGAGAAGCTTGGCCAAATGGTCCTAAAAATCTATGATGCCATCTCCCTTTACAAATCCGCTCCCATGGTTCTAATTCAAACCGTTTTTATTTCTCTTATGGTTCAAGCAATTACAATTGTTATCTATTATATCCTGTCCCTTTCACTGCATCTATCAATTCCCTTATTCTATTTTTTCCTTTTTCTTCCTATTATCAATATCATATCAATGATTCCCATTACGCCGGGCGGGTTTGGTTTGCGTGAAGGGGTTAGCGTTACCTTGTTTGGCACCATCGGGGTCAGCCAAGCCCATGCCCTTGGCCTTTCCTTGGCTTGGTTTCTGGTAATTGTCCTAACCAGTTTGATAGGAGGGGTCCTCTATTTTCTGAAAGGAACCTCTCCCCCGCCCATCACCCCCCAAAAGCCATTTTAAAAAAATATTATCAACATCTCTTGACACCCTTTATTAGCTGAAGTATCTTAATCGAAATGGCCTTAAATCTTAGTTTTTTCAAAGGAATGTGGGAAAAAAAAGGTAAAAGAAAAAACAGAAATAAAAAGGTAAAACTTTTTATTTATTTAACGTTTTTTCTTGGATTGATTACAACTTCCCTCTATGCCATTCACTTAAACAAAGTCATTACAGACCGTTTTGAAGGAAAACGGTGGCACCTCCCTTCAAAGGTTTATTCCGACACCTTCCCCATCTATCCCGGTATAAACGTTTACCATCCCTCTCTTTTAAACAAACTCAAGCGTCTCAACTACAAACAGGGAACCCTTCCACTCCAACAAAAAGGGGATTTTATATGGAATGAAAGGTGGATCGACGTCTATCTGCATGACTTTGAATATCCGGACACATCTTTTACAGGTTTTCCGGTACGCCTTTCCCTGGAAGGAGATGAGATTCATTCCATCTCCAACCTGAATACGAATGAAAATCTTTACATGGTGGATTTTGAACCTGAACTGCTTTCAGGGTTTTTTAACCAAACCTGGGAAGAACGGGATCTGGTTCAGCTCTCCCAAGTTCCTTCCCATCTAACGGATGCCATTATTACGATTGAGGATTCCCGTTTTTACGAACATGGAGGACTTGATCTTCGTTCAATACTGAGGGCGTTTCTCGCAAACCTCAAGGAAGGGGAGGTTGTTCAGGGAGGAAGCACATTAACCCAGCAATTGGTTAAAAATTTCTTTTTAACCCAAGATCGGACTTGGAGTAGGAAACTAAATGAAGCCCTAATGGCTTATATTCTGGAAGCCAAGTACTCCAAAAATGAAATTCTTGAGGCCTATCTGAACGAAATTTATATGGGACAACAGGGGAATATGTCCATTCATGGAATTGGAAAAGCGGCCCAGTTCTTTTTCGGAAAGGAAGTTGGGAATTTAACTTTAGAAGAATCAGCCCTATTGGCCGGATTGATCAAATCCCCCAATTCCCTTTCCCCCTATCACAATCCAGAACGGGCGGAAAAAAGAAGGAATTGGGTCCTTCTCAAGATGATGGAACAGGGAAAGATTCAAGAAGCTTCCTATCAAAAGGCTCTCAACCGAAAAACGACTCCCCGAGGTTTTGTTGGGAGTTTTCATCAAGCCCCTTACTTCATTGATTTTGTGAAACAACAACTCCAAGAATACTATCCTCCAGAGATACTGCATTCTGATGGACTCCGCATTTTTACAACCCTCGATACTGATATTCAACGGGAAGCGGAAGCCAGCCTCCAGAAAGGGTTAAAAAATCTGGAGGAAGATTTCCCCAGCCTTAAACGGGAGAATCCTTTAGACCAGATTCAAGGGTCCCTCGTGGTCGTTCAACCTCAAACCGGATATGTCAAAGCCATGGTGGGGGGAAGAAACTATTCCGTGAGCCAATTTAACCGGGTGACTCAAGCAAAGCGGCAACCGGGCTCTCTATTTAAACCTTTCGTTTACCTCACGGGAATTTCCCAAAACCGTTCCGGAATGAAAGATTCCATTACCGGGGCCACCCTTGTAGAAGATACCCCCATTTCGATTCCGGTGGTTGAAAAAGGTCAAAAAAAAGAATGGGCCCCTGAAAATTATGACCACACCTTTCACGGGAGTGTTACCCTACGCACCGCCCTTGAAAGTTCTTTAAATGCTGCAACGGTCCGACTTGCCCAAACGGTTGGGATTAACGAAATCACCAAAACCGCCACAGCCATTGGGATTTCCAGCCCCCTGGACCAGGTCCCTTCATTGGCATTGGGAACTTCCGAGGTTTCCCCTCTTGAAATGGCAACCGCCTATACCACACTGGCAAACCAAGGAATTAAAACCACGCTTCTGTCCATTAAACAGGTTCTGGACAAAGGCGGAAAAATTCTTCAAAATCGGGAAATTCAGGTTGAAAAAGTGATAACCCCTCAAAATGCCTATTTGATGACCTACCTTCTTCAAGGGGTAGTGGAGCATGGAACCGCATCCGGGGTCCGGGCATTGGGATATAAGGGACCGGTGGCGGCAAAAACAGGGACCACAAGTGATTATCGGGATGCCTGGTTTGTTGGATATACTCCGGAGCTGTTGGGTTTAGTTTGGGTGGGGTTTGACCGAAACGATTCAACCTATTTAACCGGATCCAGGGCAGCGCTCCCCATTTGGGTTGATTTAATGAAACGAATTTCCAGTGGGGTAAACCCCGATTTCCTTTCCCCCTCCAACATTATTTTCAGAAAAATTGATCCTAAAACAGGGCTTTTGACCTCCTTTCAATGTCCAGACGGTGTTCAGGAAGCCTTCGTTGAAGGAACGGAACCTAAAAATCGTTGCGGTGAAGGGAAAAAAGGTATAATGGATTGGTTTAGAAATTTATGGAATCCTTAGATGAACCTAAAACACCTAACCTGCTTTCTATTATTTTTTTTCCTTCTCTCTTGCCAAACCCTGGTCCCCCCGCCCAGTGAAGAAATAGAGGAAAAATTCTCCCCAACCCTGTCCCAAAGCCTAACGCCAAAACAAACCGTATCCCTTCGCTTGACCCAGGAAGGCGAGGAGGCCCTCCTTCGGGGATCGATGATCGAAGCCTCCAACACATTTGCAAAGGCCATCGACTTGGACCCTTCAAATGGTTTCGCCTATTATTTTTTGGGAGAGATTAATTTTCAGAAGGGAAAATACCACCAATCTTTAACCTTTCTTGAAAAAGCCGAGGGAATTTTACAAAAACGCTCTCATTGGCTTTCCAAAATTTATTCTCTTATGGGCATCAACTATGAGACCATGATTCATTTGAAAAAGGCCCAACAGTTTTTTGAACTGGCCCTCATTGAGGATAAAAAGAATATTATCGCTCGGGAAGGACTCTCCCGAATTCTGAAGCGGGATCAAAATACCGAAAAAAATGAAATCCATTGACTGGGCAATCCAAATCCTGAAACAAGAGATCATGCAATGGAAGGAACCCATTGTCGGTGTGGTGGCCAACCAAACCCGGGACCCTTTCCAGGTATTGATCTCCTGTGTGTTGAGTCTCCGAACCAAGGATGAAACCACGGCAGGGGCATCGGAGCGCCTTTTTAAACTCGCGTCTACCCCTCAAACCATGGGGAGGTTGCGAAATTCAAAAATTGAAAAAACCATTTATCCTGTCGGGTTTTACCGAACCAAGGCCAAAAGCATAAAAGAGATTTGCAAAAGGTTGGTCCATCAATACGCAGGGAAGGTTCCTGATGAAATCGAAGAGTTGGTGAAACTACCCGGTGTGGGGAGAAAAACGGCGAATTTGGTGGTCACACTGGGTTATCAAAAATATGGAATTTGTGTAGATACCCATGTTCACCGGATCTCAAACCGCTGGGGTTATGTCAAAACCAAAACACCCGAGGACACCGAAGTATCCCTCCGAAAAAAACTCCCAAAAAAATATTGGATGATTTTTAACGATCTTTTGGTTCCCTACGGACAGAACCTTTGCCGTCCCATCTCCCCATTTTGTAGTTTGTGTAAAATTTCGTCCTTCTGCTGTAAAGTGGGTGTTAATTCCAGCCGATAAAAAATGTCACAGGCTTCTTCCCATTCATTCTGCCAGTGGGGGGACGTGTTTCATTAGGGGGTAAAACTTCGACGGTATTAAGGCCCTGCAATCACCTTAGGAGTCTTCTGATAAAAAAATTATCCACCTGCTCATTATGGATGTAAATCCCTCTCTTTCATCATGAAATCCCCGTTGCGGTTTGACAAGACCCTGAAGGTCAAGTACCTTTAAAAAAGCTTTTTAAACCCCGAAAAAAAACAAAAAATGGAAACCGGAAAAAGAAATTATTTAAAAAAACGCCTTGGAAATTTCCTGGTTGAAAACGGTTTATTGGAACCCGCCGACTTGGAAAAAGCCCTCGAAGAACAAAAGAGGACCGGGAAAAAACTTGGGGAAATTTTGATCGATTTAAATTTGATCACGGAGGAGCAAGTCAAAAAATCCTTGGCGTTTCAATTGGGCTATCAAGTGGTTGAAATGGACAGGATTTCCTTCGACCCCGAAGTAGTTTTTTTGATATCGGAGCATTTGGCCCGGAAACACAACATCATTCCGCTGAAACTCGAAAACAGAGTGTTAACGGTGGCCATGGTGGACCCCCTCGACTACGACTGTATCCGAGACCTTTCGTTTTATTGCGGCTATGCCATTGAACCGGTTCTGGCCTCTAAACAAGAAATTGTTGAAGCCAACAATCGCCAATATAAAGAAAAAACCTCCGATCAATCCAAATCCGTTGAAGATATTGTCAAAGAATCAGCAAAGGATTTTAACGATGAAACACTGATTCAGGTTGTCCCTGAAATTCGAACGGATAAAATTGAAAACCAATCATTGGAGGAAAAAAGTCAACTGGCCCCAATTATTCGTTTGGCCAATGTGATTATCAGCAGCGGGATAAAAAATAAAGCCAGCGACATCCATATTGAACCTGGAAAGCAGGATTGCCGTATTCGGTATCGCGTGGACGGGTTGTTAAGAGAGGGAATGCGAGTTCCGCGATGGGTGCAAGGGGCGTTGGCCTCCAGAATCAAAATTTTAGCCAACCTGGATATTGCAGATAGAAGACAACCCCAAGATGGCGCCGTGCGAATCAAAGTTGAAAACCGGGAAATTGATTTGAGGGTATCCGTCATCCCTGCCCAACACGGGGAAAAAGTAGTCATCCGAATATTGGATCAATCCAATTTATTAACCACATTGGAATCCCTGGGGTTGCTTCCAGAGCAGTTTTCATTGGTAGAATCGCTTTGTACTCATCGAAAGGGAATTATTCTGGTCACCGGCCCTACAGGCAGCGGAAAAACAACCACCCTGTACGCCATGATCAACCGTTTAAGATCTGAGAGCACGAATTTAATGACGGTGGAAGATCCTATTGAATACACCATCGATGGGGTGAATCAGATTCAAATCAATACCAGTATTGACCTTTCATTCGCCAAATGTCTACGGGCTATCCTTAGACAGGACCCGAATGTGATTTTGATTGGGGAAATCCGGGATTCTGAAACTGCCGAAATTGCATTTAGGGCAGCGATGACCGGCCACCTGGTCCTTTCGACCCTACACACCAATGACGCCCCTTCCACCATTGGCCGTCTTTTGGAAATTGGGATTCCCCGCCACCTCATCGCATCTCAAGTGGTCGGAATCATGGCAAAACGGTTGGTCCGTACCCTTTGCACCCATTGCAAAGAACCCATTCCCACGCCTGAGGAAGAATTGTCGCTTTTAAATATTCCTCCTCAAGCGGTTAAAGAAATTACCTTTTTCCAGGCTAAAGGATGTTCTAATTGTTCCCAAACGGGATATCAAGGGCGAACCGGAATCCACGAAATCATGGGGTTCAAACCCGCCCTTCGGGATTCTATTTCCGCCAATGCCCCGGAACAGCAAATTCGGTCAGAGGCACTTTCCATGGGAATGATTGGCCTTCGGGAATCCGGCCTTCAAAAAATACGAGAGGGTTTAACATCAGTCTCGGAATTGGCAAGAGTCATTGAGGTGGAAGATCAGCTTCAAACCTTTTGCCAAAACTGTTCAAAATCCCTTACCATCGATTTTCTTATCTGCCCTTACTGCGGGGAAGAAGTCCTTCACCGCTGTCAAACCTGTAAAAAAGCCCTGCAACCCGAATGGGCATTCTGTCCTTATTGCCGTGAAAAGAAACCTTAAACAGGTTAGTCCCTTTTTAAACCCAAAATCCATGAAATTAGAAAACCTGATTTCCTTATCCTTTGGTCTTTAGAACAAAGGGTAAATGGTTTATAATTTCCCCATGGCTTTAACCTTTTTTCATCCCCTAGTCCAAAAATGGTTTGCCACCCGCTTTGGAACCCCTACGGAAGCCCAGCAGGAGGGATGGCCTCCCATTTTAAAGGAGCAAGATACACTGATTGCAGCCCCCACCGGGTCGGGGAAAACACTTTCCGCATTTCTGGCCTGTCTGAACGATTTAGTTCATCAAGGCGCTTCGGGAGACCTTCCGGATCATACACAAGCTATTTATGTCTCTCCTTTAAAAGCACTGAGCAATGATATTCAACGAAATCTCCAGGGCCCTTTAACCGAAATCATGGCCTTGGCTTTTCAAGAGGGCCTTTTACTTCCTCATATTCGAGTGCTTGTCCGAACAGGGGATACCCCGGCATCTGAGCGTCAAGCCATGCTTAAAAAACCGCCCCATATCATCGTGACCACACCCGAATCATTTTATTTGTTGCTCACTGCCGAAAAAAGCCGGCAACTGCTTAAAACCGTTAAAACCATTATTATCGATGAAATTCATTCGGTGGCCCGGGACAAACGTGGCTCACACCTGGCCTTGTCTTTGGAACGCCTCGACCATCTCTGCCTGAAGCGTCCAGTACGCATTGGTTTATCGGCCACCCAACGGCCCATGGAAGAAATTGCGCGCTTCCTCGTGGGAACCAATCGGGTGGCTCCAAAAGGGAAACCACAATGCACGATTGTTGATGTGGGACACAAAAGAAAAATGGACCTTTCTATTGAAATCCCCCCTTCCCCCTTATCCGCCATCTGCTCCAATGAACAATGGAAAGAGATATACAACCGCTTGGCAGAACTGGTGCAAACACACAGAAGCACATTAATTTTCGTCAATACCCGAAGACTCGCTGAGCGAATCACACACAATCTGACCGAACTGTTAGGTCCCGAGGCCGTCTCTTCTCATCACGGATCTCTTTCAAAAAAAATCCGTCTTCGGGCGGAACAACGCCTTAAAGATGGAGAGCTCAAAGCAGTGGTTGCAACCGCATCTTTAGAATTAGGGATTGATGTGGGGTTTATTGATTTAGTGATCCAGATGGGTTCTCCCCGCGCTATCGCCACCTTTCTTCAACGGGTCGGCCGCTCGGGACACGCATTGGGTCTTGTTCCAAAAGGTCGGCTCTTTGCTTTAACACGGGATGAACTGATTGAATGCACTGCCCTTCTTCGGGCCGTCCAATCGGGGCATCTGGATCGGATCGAGATCCCGGAAGCCCCCTTGGATATTCTCGCTCAGCAAATCGTTGCCGAAGTAGCCACGCGGGAAATGGATGAGACAGAACTATATCAACTCTGCACCGGGGCCTGGCCATTCCGGAACCTCACACGTAAAACCTTTGCTGATGTCATCCACATGCTAAATGAGGGCTTCTCTACCGGTTTGGGAAAAGGAAATACGTTCATCCACTTGGACCGGGTACATCAAAAGATTCGCCCCAGGAGAGGCAGTCGATTGGCCGCATTAACCTCAGGGGGCGCCATTCCTGAATTGGCAGACTACCGGGTGGTGGCTTATCCGGAAAAAATCCACGTCGGCTCAGTGGATGAGGATTTTGCCATTGAAAGCATGTCCGGTGATATTTTCCTGTTAGGCAACACCTCGTGGCAAATTCTCCATGTTCGAGGAGGTGAGGTTGGGGTCCAGGATGCCCACGGAGCTCCCCCTACCATTCCCTTTTGGCGTGGGGAAGCTCCCGCCCGAACAATTGAATTATCAGAAGAAATATCTAAGCTTCGGGAAGAGATCTTCAAACGACTCCATTCCCCGCAAAAAGCACAGGACTGGCTTAAAAAAGAAATTGATATTCCCGAGAGTGCCGCCCACCAAATGGTGGACTATTTTCAAGCCCAGAAAGCCGCCATTGGTGTTCTTCCCTCACAGGGACATATCGTCTTTGAACGGTTTTTTGATGAATCAGGGGGAATGCAATTAGTGATTCACTCCCCCTTTGGAGGCCGAATCAACCGAGCGTGGGGTCTTTCTTTAAGGAAATCCTTTTGCCGGACCTTTGATTTTGAACTTCAATCCAGTGCCGATGATAACGGCATTGTAATCTCTCTTGGCCCTCAGCAAAGCTTTCCCTTGGAAAGCATTTCTAAAATGGTCACCCCGAACAATGGAAAAACAATATTGGAACAAGCGTTATTGGCAGCCCCCATGTTTATGACACGGTGGCGGTGGAATGCCAACCGTTCGTTAGCCATTCTACGGCAGCGGGGAGGAAAAAGGGTTCCCCCACCTATACAAAGAATGCGGGCGGATGACCTCATGGTCAAACTCTTTCCCCAGCAGATGGCCTGTCGTGAAAACCTTCCTCAAGGAGACGTTCCCATTCCCGATCATCCACTTGTATTTCAAACTGTCTTTGATTGCCTCCACGAAGCCATGGATGTTGACGGCTGGCTCAACCTGCTTAAAAAAATTGAAGGAGGTCAAATTTCCATTACAGCGGTAGACACACGGGAACCCTCTCCCTTCTCCTATGAAATTTTAAACGCCAACCCCTACGCTTTCCTGGACGATGCCCCATTGGAAGAACGAAGGGCGCGTGCCGTTTCCACACGAAGAACACTGACCATCGAATCCGTCCGGGACATCGGAAAACTCGATCCCCATGCCATCGAACAGGTCAAAAAAGAAGCCTGGCCTCTGGTTCGAACACCGGATGAACTTCATGAAGCCTTAAGCCAGGTGGGGATGTTTCCTTTCTCTGATGGAACTCAATGGGAAGAATATTATAAAACCCTCCATAAAGAAGGGAGAGCCCTTGAGGTTTCCGGAAAAGAACAAAAACCTTTTTGGGTTGCAACCGAATTGTGGCCTCTGGTCAAAATTGCTCGGCCGGATTTTTCCCTTGATATTGAACCCCTGGTCCCACAAGGAGTCCGTACGGATTGGTCAGCATCGGAGGCGTGGACCTTTCTCGTTCATGGCCGACTGGAACTATTGGGACCAACCACTGTAGACAAGCTTTCTTCTGATCTGGGTTTGGACCCATCTAAAGTCGATTCAGCGCTTTCAGCACTAGAGAGTCAGGGATTGGTTTTACGGGGCCATTTTAATCCGAATGCAACCGAACCCGAATGGTGCTCCCGTCATCTGTTAACCCGTATCCATCGGCTAACATTAGATCGACTCCGCCGCCAGGTGGAACCTGTCACCGTAGAGCAGTTCTTTCAATTTCTTTTTCGCTGGCATCACCTGGAAACCGGAACACAACTCAACGGCCCTCAGGGAGTGGCTTCGGTTATTGAAAAGCTTCAGGGGTTTGAGATTCCAGCAATGGCATGGGAGCAGATTATTTTACCTCAACGGGTTAAAAAGTATGAAACCCGATGGTTGGACGAACTCTGCTTAAATGGAGAGGTCACATGGGCCCGAATCTCCCAGCCTTTTGCTAAAACCGATGACCTTCCCAACCGGATCCGAATGGCTACTAAAATTCTTCCCATTTCATTAATGATCCGGGAAGACCTTTGGTGGCTTTGTCCTTCTACTCCAAACATTCCCCCTTATATTTTAAGCCATGGTGCCCAATCCACATTGGAACTGCTCCAAAAACAGGGGGCCACCTTTTTCCCGGATCTTTTGAAAGGAACCGGTCTCCTTCCCACGCAACAGGAGGAAGCCTTGTGGGAATTGGTCGCCGCAGGTTTAATAACCGGGGACGGATTTGCCGGTATCCGGTCGTTAACGAACCCATTAAAAAAACATCAGGAATCCGTCATCCGGCGATTAAAAAGAAGGGGGCGTGCCGTGCATGCCGTTAGGCGGGGTGCAGGCCGGTGGACGATTTTTCAGACAAACCATAGTGAAAAACAAGAACAAGAAGAACAGACGGAGGCTTGGGCTCACCAACTTTTGGAACGTTATGGCATCCTATTCCGTGATCTTCTTTCCAGAGATGATTGTGCCCCTCCCTGGTATTCCCTTCGCCCTATTCTCAGAAGGATGGAAGCAAGAGGTGAAGTTCACGGAGGACGTTTTGTATCAGGTGTCAGCGGGGAGCAATATGGTCTTCCCGATGCAGTAGAAATGCTCCGTCACATTCGAAAGGAATCCCCCGAACCCGCCATCACCTATGTCAGCGGGGTGGATCCTTTGAACCTTATTGGGATCATCACTCCAGGATCTCGTTTGCCGGCCCTTTCTTTTAATATTGCCGCTTTTTATGGAGGCTCTTTGGTTGGATCAACAAAAGGGGGCGAAGTTTGGGTATCTGAAAATTTAAAAACAGAACTAACAAGTAAGGTTTTCCAGATCTTGAAATCAGGAAGACTATTAAATCCTTATTCATAGAAGATAGGGGAAAAAAAATTGATCAAACACATTGTGTTGTGGCGATTAAAGGAGACGTCGGGAGATCAAACAAAAGAGAAAAACGCTTCCAAGCTCAAAACCATTCTGGAAGATTTAAAAGGAAAAATTCCCGAAATAAAGTCTTTAGAGGTCGGGATTGATTTTAACCGATCCGAAGCCGCTTCCGATGTGGCTCTCTACTCTGAATTTGAAAATAAAGAAGCCTTGGAAAGATACCAAAAACATTCGGAGCATATGAAAGTCGTGGCGTTTGTTAAGGAGATCAGTGCTGAGAGAAGGGTAGTGGATTACATCTCATAAACAGAAAAAATCTTTAGAGGTTTTATTGACAGACCATGACTCCAAAGCTATGCTTCACCTATTATGAATGGCCGGGAAATTTCGGGTGAGGAAAAATACAGGCTGGAGCAGCAGTTTCAAGCCCTTCGGGATAAGGTCCTCCGGACCCATTTTATATTCCTATTCCTCTTTTTCGCCCCCCTTTTGCTTTTTCTATTCGAACCGGATCAAAAACTTTTAATCGGAGTCCCCGTTCTCTGGATCTTGGGAGGGGTTGTTCTTTTCTGGTATAACCGGAAATACTGGAGATGCCCCCACTGCTCACAACGGTGGAATGTTCCACATATCATCACCAGTGGCAATTGGGAGTTCTGCCCAAAATGCGGGGTTTCCTTAAAAAGGATTTCAAACAGACCCCATTTAAAATTTATGGACCCCCATCGGCTGGAGGAAATTCAAACCAAATTCGAGAGAAATCAGAAATTCCGGAATATGCTGGCTTCAACAGGTTTTCCTTTGATTTTTATCTTTTGGGCTAGCCTCCAACGACAAAACCTCTCACACACAGAACTGGGAATTATCGTCATTGCCGTGGGAGTTATTTTTATTGGAACCTACGTCTTTTTATCAAGATGCACCAACTGCCAAAAAGGGATCATCCTTCACAAGGACAGGTTTTGTGCAAGGTGCGGGATAAATCTAAAGAAAACCGTTGAGCCATCGGGAGGTGGTTGAGCAAAAAGTTTTTGTATCTCAGGGTCTAATTCCTGCAACAAACCGTCATTCCCGCGCAAGCGGGAATCTAGATGTTGTTGATTTTAAAGAGCCTGGATTCCCGATTAAACCTTCGGGAATGACGGGCTTGATTGATTCAAAAATTTTCGGGGACCCAACACTCGGAGGGTTTTTTATTTCAAATCCCCCCATACCCATTAATAAGGGGGGGAACAATTTCCCCTCTTTAGTAAAGAGGGGCCAGGGGAGATTTTATAATTATTAAATCCCCCTGTTTCCCCCTTTTTCTAAGGGGGGAAAATAAAGGAAACTAGGATATAAATGCTGAAAAAATTTCCATTACACTGGCAAATATTGGCGGCCATTGCTCTTGCGGTGGTTGCCGGTACCCTGACCGGACAATCCACCGGTGGTTTTGCCAAACTCTCCCTTCGCTTTTATGAAATCATCGGGGTCCTGTTTTTAAACGCCCTCAAAATGCTGATCGTTCCCCTCGTTATCTCCTCTATGATCACCGGTGTCTCCAACATCGGTTCCGAAAAGGCATTGGGACGGATGGGGGGAAAAACCATTTTGTATTATGCAACCACTACACTTTTTGCCATTCTGATCGGGCTCTTGCTGGTTAATCTAATGGCCCCCGGAGTCATTGATGGAAAACCCGCCAAAGACCTCATCGGTTTAAGCGCTGATACAGGAACCGTTCAGGAGAAAGTGTCTAAAGGAAAAGAGCAGGGGTTATCTGAATTTTTCCTTCGGATGATTCCCACCAACGTCATTTCCGCCGCTGCACAAGGCCAACTGCTCGGGTTAATCTTCTTTTCCATTTTGTTTGGATATTTTATGACCAAAATTGAGGGAAAAAGTTTTGAAATTCTCAATGGGTTTTGGAACGGCGTATTTGATGTTCTCATTAAACTCACCGAATGGATCATGATCTTCTCTCCCATCGGCGTTTTTGGACTGGTTGCAAAAGTGGTTGCCACTACCGGTTTTTCAGCGATTCAGCCTTTACTGCTATTTATGCTGACGGTTTTGGTTGCTTTGGCCATTCATTTTGCAATTCTGCTCCCGATTCTCATCCGCTTTCTGGGTGGGATTAATCCGCTGGATCATTATCGGGGAATGGCTCCTGCATTGCTGACCGCTTTTTCAACCAGTTCTTCCGCAGCCACTATCCCGATTACCACGGATTGTCTTGAAAAAAACGCCAAATTATCCAACCGGACCACCAGCTTTGTCATCCCCCTGGGGGCAACGGTCAACATGGACGGAACCGCCCTTTATGAATGTGTCGCAGCCATGTTTATCGCCCAAGCCTATGGGATCGATCTGAGCTTTACCACCCAAATCATGGTGGTTACCCTAGCCTTGCTGACCTCCATCGGGGTGGCCGGAATTCCCGCTGCGAGTTTGGTAGCGATTCTGATTATTATCGAGGCCATCGGCTTACCCGCAGAAGGCATTGGTTTAATTTTAGCCGTGGATCGTGTTTTGGATATGTGCCGAACGGCGGTCAATGTCTTTAGTGACAGTTGCGGCGCGGTCATTATCGCCCGTTCGGAAGGAGAAACACCCTATGCAAAATAGAAAGAACCCCCGATAGAAAAACCAGCCGCAATTTAAAACCAGGAAATGGTTCATGGCAAAACCCTATCGAATTTTATTTACAAAAGCGGAAGCCTCACCGGAAAAAACCCTTCTCTTTAGAATTTTTATTGTCCTCGCATTGATTTTCCTGGTAATGGGAATTCTTTGGTTGGACCGGGACGGTTTAAAGGATCAAAAAGATAATCACATCTCCTTTCCGGATGTGATCTATTTCGCCATGGTCACGATCACGACGGTTGGATACGGGGACATCGTTCCTGTAACGGAAAGAGCGCGACTCATTGATGCTTTGTTGATTACCCCAATCCGTCTTTTTATCTTTTTTATCTTTCTGGGAACAGCCTATCAGTTTGTTTTCCAAAAACTTGTGGAGGATATCCGCATGGCTAAACTTCAACGAACACTATCCGATCACATTATCATTTGTGGTTTCGGCCATACCGGGCGGATCGCAGCCCAGGAAATAGTTAACCAGGGACGGCCCCCGGATCAAATTGTCGTGGTCGATTCGTCAAATGCGGTTGTTCAGGAGGCCGCCGATATGGGTTTCATTGCCATCCGGGGAGATGCAACCGAGGAAGCGACCCTTCAAAAAGCGGGAATTGATAAAGCCCAGGCGATCATCATTTCTCCTGGAAGGGACGATACCAACGCCCTGATGGTACTGACCGCTCGAAATTTAAACCGGTCTATCCGAATTATCTCCAGTTTAAAAAAAGAGGAAAATCGGAAAATCCTAAAGCAGGCGGGAGCCAATATGATCGTCTCTCCCTCTACGGTAGGAGGCTATCTTTTAGCCGATGCGGTGGACCGTACTTATACCGTGGACTATCTTTATGATCTCATGACGGCTGGAGGACGGGTAAATTTCATTGAACGGCCTGTAAATAAGGATGAGATTGGGAGAAACCAGATTCAAACCCAGGATGGTCTCATTGTACGGGTCCACCGGGGAAAAACCATTATCGGTTTTTGGGAATTAGAGGGAAACCCCCTCCAGATGGGGGACACCGTACTGCTTATTTCCAGGCACAACAACGGGGAAAAGAAGAATACTAACACCTAATTGGACTAAAAGGGAAATTCACATTCAATTCAATGCCTGCTTAAAATCCTCTATTAAATCTTCCGTGGATTCGATTCCTACGGATACTCTAATTAATCCATCGGATATTCCCAACTTTATCCGATCTTCAACGCTCATCCCTCCATGAGAGGTTTTCGCTGGCCGTGTGATTAAAGTTTCGATCCCTCCTAAACTGGGAGCCTGAATAGGCAGGGTTGTTTTTTGAATAAACCGTTCCGCGGAGTTTGGCCCGCCCTTTAATTCAAAGCTCAAAACCCCGCTAAATCCAGAAAATAATTCCTTTGCCCTTTGATGATAAGGGTTTTCTTCAAGTCCCGGGTAATGGACCACGGACACAGCAGGGTGTCCTTTTAGAAATTGAGCCATTTTTAAAGCGCTTTCATTTTGGGCTTTCATTCGAATCGCCAAGGTTTTGAGCCCCCGATGCAGCAGAAAAGCAGCGTGGGGATCTAAAGATCCGCCCAGGTGGTTACATTTTCTTGTAATTTTGTGAATAAGATTCTTATTTCCTAAAACAGCCCCTGCCACAATATCCGAATGTCCGTTGAGGTATTTCGTTCCGCTATGTATGGAAAGATCAAAACCCCATTCTATGGGCCGGAAATTAACAGGACTGGCAATGGTATTATCGATGATCGAAATGAGATGATGGGCCTTTGCAAATAGAACAATCCCCTTGAGATCCGCCACCTGGAGAAGTGGGTTGGTCATGGTTTCGACAAAAATGGCTTTGGTATTCTTTTTCAGTTTTTTTTCCAGACCACTCAAATCATCTCCGGTGAAGAAATCAAAAGATAGACCGAAGCCGGGAAAATCCTGTGTTAAAAAATTATGGGTTCCGCCATAAAGGCATTCCTGGGCCAGTAAATGATCCCCGGAAGATAATACCGTTAAAAGGGCGGTAGAAATGGCCGCCATTCCACTGGCAGTGACCAGAGCGTCTTCAGCATTTTCCAGGTCTCTCAGTTTCTCATGCAGGGCTCGATGATTCGGAGTATTATTCAACCGAATGTACTGAATGTCATGATAGTTTAACTCCTCCGAGCATTCATACATGGTGGACTGAAAAATCGGCATCATCACCGACCCTAGTATACGAGGCTTCGGCTCACCCGAATGGATGAGTTTGGTTTCAAGTTTTTGTTTCGAATTGCCCATGGTCACCCCTCTTTCAAATCCCACCGTTCACGGCTTTCACCCCTAATGGGGAATGTATTTTTTTAGATCTTTTTCAAAGCTTGGAAAATAGTTAGAAATGACGGTCACATCAAAGCGGGAAAGAATGGCTTCTTTCGGTTCACGTTCCAGAAGGAACTCAAAGGCCGCTTGAATACATCGACTAGTATAATGACACGTTAATTAAGAAACATAATGCTGACCCAGTTTCAGATCCGCATCTTGGCGAGTGAAGCTCCATGCGATGCCGCAACGGTCGGTGTTGCGTCGTTGCTGCCAGGCAGCCACTTCAAGCGTGATCGTT